>JABDQZ010000353.1 GCA_013041975.1 Gammaproteobacteria bacterium | reverse complement strand
GCCTATGGGGTTTCAAAATTTGGCATCGAAGGCCTGATGCAGATACTGGCGCAGGAACTGGAAAACAGTGCCATTCGGGCCAACAGCATTGACCCTGGACCGACACGTACCACTATGCGACATCTCGCCTATCCTGGTGAAGAAAAGACCGACAGCAAGTTACCTGAAGCGCTGTCACCACTTTATTTATGGCTGATGGGCAATGACAGCCAGGCTATAAATGGTCAGGCCATCAGTTATCAGGAATAGTTTCTTAAATCTCAGACACTATCGAAAACAGGTCAAGCAAGCATCGGGGCGACATCAATATCTTTTTCCGCGGGCAGTAATAATATTGCCCAGAAACCTGGTGAAAACGTGCCGTCTGTCAGCAATTGAATGCCATCATAAAAGACGACCAGACCTAGTCCATCAGGTCATATTCGATACCACGAGCATGTAGATCATCTGCAATCTGCTGCACATAGCGCTGAAACTCGGTAACCGTCTTGTAGGCACCACTGGATACATAGTCCAGTGCGGCCTTGGTATGAAACGACTTGAGATAGGCTTCCGTTCTAAAGACTTCCCTGTTATCAATAAAAAACACCTTGCTCGGGCTGTATTGAATTCCAAGCTCTTGTGCCCAGTCCACAATCTTCAAACGGCGTCCATCAGGCACAGTGATTTCATCATTGGACCACATATCCAAAGCAACAAATTCGAAATTGGACAGGCTTTTCTTCACGTTTTTCCTGTTCAGGATATCGCCATGCAGTTCATCACAGTCTTTACAGGTTTTCTGCTCGAATGAAACGATAAGCGGACGTGATGTGTTTGTCAGATCATTTGCCAGGGTATTGTGTTGCGCATGGAGTTTGCCACTGGCTTTAGCAGGTTTGAGCTGTTTGAAATAATCACGGATGGAAAGGCTTTTTTCCTTTTTCTCTCCAATATATTTCAGCGCGGTAAGAAAGCGATCAGGCGTATAATAGCCATTGATACGCAACAACTTTTTTCCGGCTTCATCCAGGTAAACCATTGTCGGCGTAAATTGCACCTTGAGGTTTTTGGAAAATTCCTTTTCGGAAACCGTGTCGCCATTAACATTAATCACTTCACGGTCTCCCCACATGTTGATGGCAATGACATCAAATTTTTCCTGAGAATAGGCGGCGATTTCCCGATCAGCGAAATTATCTCGCAACAGCTTCCCACAATAGGGACAGCCGTCCTGATAGAAATACAGCAGCACGCGTTTGTTTTCAGCTGTAGCTTCTTCGATATCCTCGCGAATATCCAGAAAGGACTCCTTAAACCACGAGGGCTTTTCATGATAGCCCGGGTTGACCATACCCTCGGAAAGCTTCTCTTGAGACTCGGCCGAAAACAAGCTGAATGAAAGCAGCATAATCAATAAAAAGAGTCGAGAAGGATATAAAATTTTCATTATTTCACCAGCTAAATGATTATCACGTGATCTGATCCAATGTTACGATCAGTATAGACAATAAAAAAGGCACGTTGAGAGTCTTACAACGTGCCTTTTTCAATGGAAATTAAACCGCTTTGTGGTTATTCACTTTTCAGCAAAATATCCTCCTTGAGTTTTGAAACGGTTTTTTTGCCAATACCCTTAACAAACACAAGGTCTTGTGCTGTAGCGAAGCTACCGTTTTGTTCACGATAATCAACTATAGCCTGGGCCTTCTTCAGGCCAATCCCTTTCAGAGCTGCAGAAATTTCGCTGGCATCTGCTTCATTGATATTCACCGGAGCTGCGAAAACAGAACCTGAAAACAATACAAAAGGAATAAATAAGGAAAGGATTTTTTTCATGTGACATCTCCTTGTCATGATTAAAATAAAATTGAGTATCTGCAAATCCGTTGCAGATATTGTCAATTATAAATATTCTGATCTTGCAAACAAGCCCTTACCCCACTAAATCCAGCCATTTAAAGCTATGATTATTTTTTCATAATCATTAAAATCCTCTTTTATAATACATTCCCATAAGAACAAACATACCATGTGAGGTACTCCCAAGTGGAAGAACGTAAAGTTGATGTTGCCATTATTGGATCAGGAAGCGCTGGTCTCTATTCATTGAGTAAAGTTCGCCCATCCGGTAAAAGCTGGGTATTGATCAATGGTGGTCATACTGGAACTACCTGTGCCCGTGTCGGCTGTATGCCATCCAAGGCCGTAATTCAGGTTGCTGAGGACTTTTACCGCCGCAAGGTATTCAATCGCTACGGTGTGGAAGGTCATGATGACCTTCGTATTGATCAGGCTGAAGCGATGGAGTATGTACAGGACTTGCGAGATACCTTTGTTGATCGCGTGTTGTCCAATTCAACCGACAACATGAGTGATGAGCAGTTTATTGAAGGTTATGCACATTTTGTTGAGCCCAATCTGCTTGAAATCGATAATGGCCAGCGTATCCGTGCAGACAGAATCATTATTGCCACAGGTTCTGCTCCCATTGTTCCAGGCCCATGGAAAGCCTTTGGTGACAAGGTACTGACTACGGATGATTTTTTTGAACAGGAAACACTGCCCTCTTCCATGGCCGTCATCGGGCTAGGCGTTATCGGGCTTGAAATAGGACAGTCATTACATCGCCTTGGCGTGGATGTTGTCGGTATTGATCAGCTGGAAACTATTGGTGGTATTTCTGATCCTGATGTTGCCTCCATGGCGGTAGACATCCTTGGCAGTGAAATGCCTTTATGGCTCGGACATGCAGCAGAAATCACCGAAACTGATGATGGCATGCTGAAAATTACCGCTGGTAAAAAAACTAAAACCGTTGATAAAATCCTGGTCGCCATTGGTCGCCATCCGAACATCGATAAACTTTCTATCGAAAACGCCGGTGTAACACTCAATGACAATGGCATTCCTGATTATGATCTGAATACCATGCAGATTGCTGATACCCATCTGTTCCTGGCTGGCGATGCCAATGGTGACAGTCAACTTCTTCATGAAGCCGGTGATGAAGGTCGAATTGCCGGTTTTAATGCAACGAATGACAGCATCCAGGGATTCAAGCGTAAAACACCGTTATTTATCACCTTCTGTGATCCAAATATTGTCAGTGTTGGGGGTCGCTTTGCTGATCTTGATCCGGATACCACCGCTATTGGTGAAATCAAGATGGCTCCCGTTGGGCGCGCACTGATCATGGCCAAGAACAAGGGCATTATTCGTGTCTATGCTGACAAGGCTTCGGGCAAGTTATTGGGTGCAGAAATGATTGCGGCCAAGGGTGAAAACCTAGGGCATTTGCTGGCGTGGTGTATTCAGCAGGATATGACTGTCGGTCAATTGTTGCAGTTGCCATTTTATCATCCGGTAATCGAAGAGGCCTTGCAGGCGGCGTTGTATGATCTTTATAGCAAGGTTGATGCTAAGAATGAGACACCTATTACTGAATTGGTGCCTCTTTAGAGATCGATCAATCCGTACCCATATAGTCTTTTCAGGAACACTATGAATACATCCATGTCCGCTCATCGAAAACATCCCTGTTTTCGAAAGTCCTGAAAAGACTATATGGGCACGAATCGATCTACGAGGTGAATTCGGGTTTATTGTGTCTGGTCTTTTAGAGTCATTTCCGCCGATAGCTTCAGCTAATTCACATACACTCATTCTCGGTTCGATGCCTGGTATTAAATCGCTTCAAGCCAATCAGTATTACGCTCACCCCCGAAACCTGTTCTGGCCATTCATATCTGAACTACTGAAATTCGATTTATCCCTCTCCTATGAAGAGCGAATTATAAAACTCAAAGAAAATGATATTGCACTGTGGGATGTTCTACAGCATTGTCACCGGCAAGGAAGCCTCGATTCCGACATCAGGAAAGACAGCATGGTGCCCAATGATTTCGCTGGTTTTCTTAAACAGCATCGTTCAATCAGGCATATCTTTTTCAATGGTAAAAAGTCGGAAGAAGTTTTCAGGCGCAACGTAATGAAAACCATTCAGGCAGACTTTCCTGATATCCGCTATACAGGATTACCTTCGACCAGCCCGGCCAATGCCTCAATAAAACGTGAAGAAAAATTCAGACAGTGGAAACAGGTATTATCATCATGAATGAACTGAAATACTCTTAAGCCGCAAGCAGATCGGTCTCGATTATTCAGATCACCCTGTCATTACCACCATCAACCGGCACCTGCGAAGCCGTGGTTCGGGCAAACAGCGGCCCACACATGGCAGCGGCCAGTTCGGCTACATCATGAGAAGTAATTTCAGTCTTGAGTATATTTTTGGTTTTGTACTGCTCAACTGCCAGACCATAATGTTCCGCACGAGACTTGAGCACTGCTTCTGTCCAGATGGCTGTATCAAACACAGCATCGGGATGCAGGGAGTTGATACGAATACCATCTCCACCCCACTCCAGGGCTGCGACTCTGGCAAGTTGATTCAATGCCGCTTTGGAAGCTGAATAACTCGCTGCTCCCGGCCCTGGTGCCAGGTAGTTTTTGGAACCGATAACCACAACGCGGCCATAGCGGGGAGCAAGCTTCAATAAAGGATGGCATTCACGCATCATACGCAGGTTGGCATCCAGGTTAACTGACATGACCTGTTGCCACTGTGCATCATCCAGTTCGGCGATGCGTGTTCCACCAGGAAACATTCCCGCATTTAATACCAGCATATCCAGGCCACCAAAATGTGCGACTGTCCTATCGAGGCAGGCATCAACATCATCAGCATGGGTGACATCGCACACCAGGCCAAGAAAATTATCCGATTGGTACAAGTCCGTGATGGCATGATTAATATCGAGTCCCACAACAGCTGCACCCTGCTTCATGAATGAGTCGACGCAGGCTTTGCCAATACCTGAAGCGGCGCCACTGATTAAAACCACTTCGCCTTTAAATTCTGGTGCAGCTCCCCCTTTTTTAAGCTTGGCCTGCTCCAGTTCCCAGTACTCAACATCGAAAACATCTTTTGCCGGTAACGCCTGCCAGCTATCCAGCATTTCGGCGCGCTGGATAATTTCCACGGTATGCGAATAGATATCGTTGTTGATGCGTAATTCTGCTGCTGATTTTCCTGCTGTAAGCAGCCCCAGTTGCTTGTCGAGAATGATTCGGGGGGCCGGATCAAGCATCGTCACTGATGAACGGGCATTGGCAGCATGTTCGTTGAAATAGTTTTTGTAGGCTTCGACGTAACCGTCAACCTCATGTCCGATCTGTGGCAGACGCTTGGTACGAATGACATGATCGGGTGTTGCAGGACCACTCTGAGAGATTATTTCGATATCGTCTCTGCGTGCAAAACTCACTGCACTGTCAGAAGAATCCACTTTGAGCATCATGCGGGTATTGGCCACTTTGGAAATCGCTTTACGCAGTTCAGCAATGGCAATACGTGAAAACACCGGATTGGAAGCACGGGTGGTATCTGGCAGTTTCCAGGCATTGTGTTTCTCAAGGTAATCCTCGGCGCGCTGCACAAAATCAATCATGCGCTCATAGGACTCTTTTGCCGTATCCGCAAAAGAAAACATGCCATGGTTCATCAATACCATGCCCGTGGTTTTCTCTGTAGCCTGCTGCTGAAACCGTT
>JABDQZ010000077.1 GCA_013041975.1 Gammaproteobacteria bacterium | reverse complement strand
GTTTTGCACCGGGTGAAACCCGTTTCTATGTGAAGCGCATCAATAACCTGATGAACAAGGCGCGTTGACGTGGTCATTGATTACGGTCATTTGATAATGATCGTTGTCAGCTGGCTGCTTTACTTTTTATTGCATTCGCTGCTTGCCTCATTAGAACTAAAGTCCTTTGTGGTTCGGCATATGCCGTCTTTAATGCCTGCCTATCGTCTGGCTTATAACCTCATTGCGTTGCTTCTTGTTTTAATTCCCTTGTGGCTGACGTTTGCCAAAGCATCAGATTACCTGTGGCAGTGGCAAGGCTTAAGCTGGTGGATTGCCAACATGCTGGCAATACTCGCAATAGCAGGTTTTTTCTGGTCATTGAAATATTATGATGGTCAGGAGTTTCTGGGGATTAAACAGTTAAAGACCGATGCGAGGTCCATTGAGGACCAGGAGTCATTCAGGCTGTCGCCATTACACCGTTTTGTCAGGCATCCATGGTATTTTCTGGGACTGGTGCTGATCTGGAGCCGTGAGATGACGCCCTACATGTTGACAAGTGCCATGATGATGACAATGTATTTCTGGATTGGCTCCAGGCTGGAAGAGAAAAAGCTGCTCAGATATTACGGCGAACGCTATAGGCTTTATTCGGAGAAGGTCGCCGGCCTGTTACCTTTGCCCTGGAAGTATTTATCAGCGAAAGAGGCTGGCAGGCTAGAGAAAAGCCTGCCAGTCAGTAAACTGGATCAGTAAGGGTAACCCCAGGGACGAGCGGGTGCAGGTGGTACCTGGTAAAAACCTGGATAACCGGGGCCCATGGCTCGAGGTGGAGGTGGTGCGTAAAATGAACCACCCGGATAGTTATCTGCACGTGGCGCCGGCGGCACAGGAGGTGCCAGGCGTCGCTGCATGGGTTCGGCCGGTTTTACCGCCTGCCTATCAACCAGCGTGGCGATACGTTGCTTGATTTGCTGGCGTTGTTTTTCCAGTCTTTCATGCATCGCCTTGCGCTTGTCAGCAGCATCCTGACGATATTTATCCAACTGATTTTTATGGCGACTGTTGAAAGCGTCATCAGCAGGCTTGTTTGTAGATGCGGTAACGGATTTAGGTTGACTGCCTGCGGCTTCCCAGGGTGGAGTCGCAGGCATTTTATAGCCAATGGCAGCAGCTTTCTGGCGTAACAGCGCATATTGTTCACTGCGGTACCGGGCTTTTTGTTCAGGTGTCATCGACTTCATTTTTTCGATGTGAAGATTCTGGTCTTCCTTTGTGAACAGCACAGGCGTACCTGGTTCAGCCACCGACTGCATGAGAATGCTGTTCAATAGAAAAAACAGCAAAGCTGAGATACTGAAAATGCGGAAATAATGCTTCATTGTCTCCTCCCGACAATGGGTATCATTACAATACCTGAATACAACAAGTTACTAATATCTCTATTCTAACCCTATTTTGGCCTGTGAATCCCGAGTTTTTTCATTTTTGAACGCAAGGTACTGGCTGGCAGGTCGAGAATTTCAGCTGCTCCAGCCTTTCCGGCGATGGTCCAGTCAGTCATTTCAAGGACCTTCAGGATGTGCTGTTTTTCAAAATCGATGAGACGATATTGACTTTCATCTGCCAATGCGTTGCTGTCCTGAGACGATTCTGCTGAGTTAATGCCTGGTTTGTTGGAAGGATCAGAACTGGTCAGCGAGTCATTAATCACCAGTTTACTGCCATTGCTGAGAATGGCGGAGCGTTCGATGACGTTCTGCAGTTCGCGGATATTCCCGGGCCATTGATAATCGAGTAACAATTGCATGCTTTCCGGTGCTATACCTTCCAGTTCTTTGCCAAGCGTTGTGGCCTGATCCTGCAGAAAGTGGTTGGCTAACAGGGGGATATCTTCTTTGCGCTCTCTCAGTGGAGGAATCTGCAGGGGAAAAACATTCAGGCGGTAATACAGGTCAGTACGAAACAGGCCCTGCTTGACCATGGTGGAGAGATTTTTGTTGGTTGCAGCAATGACTCTGACATCGACCGGTAGGGTTTCCTCGCTGCCAACACGGCTGACCTCCTGTTCCTGTAAAACACGTAACAGCTTGACCTGGGCTTCCAGCGGCAGTTCGCCGACTTCATCGAGAAATATAGTGCCGCCGTCCGCCAGTTCAAAATAACCTGTGCGTTGTTTCAGGGCGCCTGTAAAAGCCCCTTTTTCATGACCAAAAAGTTCGCTTTCAATCAGGTTGGGACTGATGGCGCCACAATTGATCTTGATCAGCGGTCTCGAGACGCGGGTGCTGCTGTCATGAATGGCCCGGGCAATGGCTTCCTTGCCAGTACCGGATTCGCCAAGTATCAGCACCGTACTGTGAGTAGTCGCGACCTGCTTTACCTGTTCAAGGAGATGTATCAAGGGGGTGCTTTGGCCGACGATATCCTGAAATTGTCCTTCATTGCGAATCTGGTTCTGCAGGTAGGTATTCTCAGCCTGAAGCTTTTCCTTGAGTTTTTCGACTTCTGTCAGAGCCTGTCTCAGGGTGTTTTCCTGGCGTTTGCGCTGGGTGATATCCTGAAATGCCAGTACTGCTCCCTTGGCTTCGTCATCGACCAGATAGGGTGCGCAGGTATATTCAATGGGGAAATGATCCCCTGACTTGCGCCACATGACATCCTGTTCACTGGATAGCAGCACATGCTCATTGAGGGTGCGGAATATCGGCGTTTTTTCAGCCGGATAGCGACTGCCATCCCATTGCGCAAAAAAATGAATTTCAAAAACCGATTTTCCCAGTAACTCCTTTTGCGAGTATCCGGTAAGTTTGCCGGCAGCAGGATTGGCAAAGGTAATCAGGCCATCTGGCGACAGGCCATAAATCCCTTCAGCGACGGCTTCAAGAATATATTCATTGGTTGATTCGAGTTGGCGGTTGCGTTTCGCAAGTTCTTTCTTGAGATTGCTGATTGTCAGATGCGTTTGCACCCTTGCCAATACTTCCTGTATCTGGAAAGGTTTGGTGATGTAGTCTACGGCACCTAGTGACAATCCCTTTATCTTGTAATCCAGATCATCAAGGGCGGACAGGAATATCACCGGGATATCAACAAGACTGTCATCTTCGCGCAGCGCTGAAAGTGTTTCATAGCCATCCATTCCAGGCATCATAATATCAAGCAGGATCAGGGAAGGTGGCTGATTCTGGGCTAATTCGAGGGCTTCTTCCCCCGAATGCGCCATGCTAATCGGATAATTCAGCTCTTCCAGTGTCTGGGTTAAAACCAGAAGATTGGTAGGATTGTCATCTACGATCAGTATCGGGTCTGGTGACGGTGCTTGCATTTTCAGCCATGATTATTATTTTTGAAAATCTTGGCATATCCCCCCGGCAAAAAAAAGCCCCGACCATCAGGTCAGGGCAAAGTCATCACACGGAGGAGGGAAATCAGGGTTCGAGCAGTTCTTTTTTAGTGGTAGCTTTGCGTTGTGCAGGCAGGCTAGGGGGTGTGCGGGGAATTGCATTGATCGAAAAGAATGCTGAAACAACAAGGAAGGTCGTAATTATCAGCTTGCCATGTTCCAGTGCGAGGCTATCGGATAATAGCGCAACACTGATGGCAATAAGCCATGTTGCTACAGCCAGCAGGCTCAGGATAAAAGCCATTTTTGAATTTGAAGCATAGATGTTTTTCAAGCTTTTGAAGAATATTGCCATTGGTTGATACCCGGTCTTCAGTAATTGAATAAATAATGATCAATTGCCGTGCCAGGTTAAAATAAATAATATTTTCAATGGTTTATATGTATCTTAAGTAGACTGAAAAGTTATCGTGCCACGAATTACAGCTATTGACGCGAAATATCGCGACTAATGAAGCTCGGGTTTGTTGTCTTTGTCCTGGTGTTGAAGCCAGTGCAGCCACAATTGCCAGGCTGGATGTTTATGGTAATTAGGGTGATCCAGTGTCATGACTTGCGTGGCGTAATCAAACTCCCATAGATTTTCGCCAACATGCCAGGGAGAACCGGGAATAATAATGTTCTCATCGGGTTGATTCGCTGAAAAGGGTTCAATAATGGCAATTCCCTGGCTATGGGGAATCAGTTGAATGGCCAGTTTCCATTGCCCGTTGGCAAACAAAACCAGGAAGGGTGGTTCAGCTTCAAAAATGCTTCGGTCATGTTCTTGCATGTTTACTTTAACCTTTTCACTTTAAACATTTTCGCTATCAAGATGATTATACAGGAAAATTTTTTAAATTTTTTTTCAAAAAAAGCTCGACAAATAAAAAAACTTTGCCACAATTGGTTTGGGTGACACCAAAAATGAGCGAGAGACCCTTTAAAGCAGTTGGATGAGGAGTCTTACAATATGTTAGATTACATTGAAAAGCGCGATTATATTCGCATGACAATTGATTGCGCCGCGCGTATCAATCTTGATGGCATCGAGCCGCTTTCGGCAACGGTCAAGGACTTAAGTGCAAATGGTGTGCTGTTGCTGGTTGATAGCAAAATACCTTCCGGTAGCATCGGCACAGTTTCCATTCTTCCAGGCAAAAACATCACACCACCTCTTTCTGCAGAGATTGAAGTGATTCGTTGTGAGCCGCTGAGGACTCAACCAGGTAAATTCTCAGCTGCCTGCACGATTAGAGAAATTCAGAAAACCAACGCCGCTTGATGAAACCGTAAAATGGCCGATAGCTCGGCCATTTTTTTTAATCAGCCTGGATTTATTGTGTCGGTAACAGCATCTTTCGGCAATTGAAAGCTGTTTGGGTGGTTGTATTGTAAAACTTCTTTGCCATCAGCATCAATGATGATGCTCAGCCCCTTTGATGGGTAGAAGTACTGCACGGCGTTTTCATTGATCCTGATCCAGGCATCCGGTGCACCAAAGCGATCCTTGAAAAAATCGCTTTCAAGGCCGGAGTATGTCGGGATGAAGGTGATTGCAGAAATTTTCTTGTTAAGTGCCTGCTGACGGTCTTCGACAGCAAGTTCTATTTTTTTATCTGCGCTGTCTGACAGGGAGAGACCGGTAGCTCTGGTGAGCATATCTTCGATTTCTACTGGACTGGCCTGTAACGTGGTAACCAGCTTGGCTTTGAGAGGCCCGATTTTAACGGTGCCGAAATAGGCTTCAAGTGTGTCGCTTTGTTTACCTTTATAAATAGCTATGTCTTCAGGTTCCTGAAACCGCTTAATAGCATCGCCAAGCGTTGAATGTTCGAGACGCAACCTGAAGACTTCTGAGCTGTTGTCTTCATGCACATGGATATTCCATGGTAGATCCAGATTGCCTTTTTCCAGATTGGGCACGACGTCGGGATTTGGCAAAGCAAATGCAAACAGCAGGATCAATACAAATAGTCCAACTGCAATAAAGCGGGAGTAATTCATCGGATTTCAGTCCTCGTTGCCATGATATAACGATGGCTTAAGTTGGGGAGGCATTTGCAGGTGAAAGCCATTTTCTGCAAGGTTATTCAAGATGGTTTCAGCATTCTCGCGAGCGAGTTTACGATCCGGAGTTAATTCCAGTTCCATGACAAACAGAGGGTTGCCAAATTTTTGCAGCAGAAATTCGGGTACATCCTCGAAATTGTCCTGTCGGGGAACATACAGATACATCTCTTCTTTTTTAGGGCTTTTGTAAATCCAGCAGGTACTTGTTACTTGATGCATGACTGTTTGCAGGTGTTTGAAACAGTCTGGGATTATATCGTTTGAGCTTTCCAGGAGATAGGGTAGACGTGGAAAATCTCCTCCCTCGCCGAGGGAGGGAGCAGCAAAGATCAAAGGCCGATCAATTCAGCGTGCAGGCCACTTTGTTGTATATGTGAAAGAATTTCCGAGGCTCTTACGGTTCCCGGGTCGTAGTCGATGAGCATGAGATGACGGGCTTTTTCATTGACACAGGCGCTGTAGATGCCGGGAGAGAAGCTGATCTGCTTTTCCAGCTGGTGTATGTTGTTATCATCAAGTGATTCGCCAATATGAATCAGTATATTGGAACGATAATGGTCCATCCTATCCTCCGTGATTTATTTGAGAAGGCCATTTACAAATAGCTCATCCACGGTGGATAGCAAGTTATTGAGAATTTTGATTCCTAAAGAAAACCACTGATTGGTAGAAACGGCTATTCGTCGAAATTAATTTGGTTGACGGCTCCACCAGCCTTGAGGACATCCTCATCAGTGTCACTCAGGCGAATTTTCAGCGACAGGTTGTTTCTGGAGTCGGCGTTTCGCAAGGCTTCCTCGACACTGATTTTACCTTCCTTGTAGAGCTCATAAAGGGCCATGTCAAACGTTTTCATGCCCTGTCCCTTGCCTTGCTCCATGGCTTCCTTGATGGCATGGATATCACCTTTCTGGATCAGTTCGGAAATAAAGCTGGTAGTTCGAAGAATTTCGACAGCAGGCGCCCGTTTGTTGTCTAATGTAGGGACCAGGCGCTGTGAAACTATGGACTTCAGGTTCAGAGACAAGTCGTTAAACAGTTGTTTATGTGCAGAGTCAGGGAAAAAATTAATGATACGGTCAATCGCCTGGTTGGCATTGTTGGCATGCAGTGTCGCCAGGCACAGGTGACCGGTCTCTGCATAGGCGATGGCTTGCTGCATGGTCTTCGCATCGCGAATTTCACCGATGAGAATGACATCGGGGGCTGCACGCAGGGCATTGTGCAGCGCATTTTCGAAAGACAGTGTATCCAGACCAACTTCACGCTGGTCAACGACAGATTTTTTGTGCGAATGAAGAAATTCGATGGGGTCTTCAATCGTCAGAATATGCCCGGCTGAATTTTCATTGCGGTAGTCGATCATGGAAGCCAGCGTCGTGGATTTACCGGAACCGGTTGAGCCAACAACCAGTAACAGCCCGCGCTTCTCCATAATAAGATCCTTCAGGAGTGGCGGCAGTTGAAGTTCTTCCATATCAGGAATAGTGCCCTTGATGTAGCGCAACACCATGGCAACGTCACCACGCTGACGGAAAACATTGACACGGAAGCGTCCCAGGCCGCCAACAGAAATGGCCAGGTTACATTCAAGCGTACTTTCAAATTCTGATTTCTGATCATCTGTCATAATTGAGTAGGCCAGTTCACGCACCTTGCCCGTATCGAGTCGCTGTTCGCCGATTGGCATTGTACGGCCTTCGGCTTTCAGATGCGGTGCAGCACCTGTGCTGAAAAACAGGTCTGAACCGTTCTTTTGAACCATAAGTTTAAGGTATGGGGCTATTTCCATGGTTTCCTCCGGATTGGTGTCCCTTTATCATCGGCAGGGTTTGGAGTGAGTTTAGTGATTTTTTGAGTTGGAGCAACATGAAGTTAACAGAAATCTGGATTTATCCGGTCAAGTCATTGCCGGGAATCAGGCTGGAGAGTGCAGCCATCAATGCGCGCGGCTTCGAATATGACCGCAACTGGATGCTGGTTGATGATGAGGGACAGTTCATGAGTCAGCGCCGTTCGGTGAGGATGGCAATGATTAATGTTGCAATGGTCAATGATGAATTGCAGTTTGAATATGAAGGCAAAGAATCATTACGTATTCCACTAAAACAAAACAGTGACGAGACAATGATGGTGACTGTATGGAAAGATACGCTTGAAGCCAGTCTCGTCAGTGATAAGGCTGATCGCTGGTTTTCAGATGTTCTGGATATGTCGGTTCAGCTGGTCTGTATGAAAGATACTGTTACCAGGAACCTTGATCCGGGGTATGCCAGTGAAGCTGATCAGACCGGGTTTTCTGATGGCTTCCCTTTTTTGCTGCTGAGCCAGGCGTCCATTGATGACCTGAATTATCGTATCAATGATGCTGACCATGTCATGGAGGTAAGACGCTTCCGCCCAAACCTGTTGGTAAGCGGATGTGAGCCCTATGCCGAAGATGACTGGCTTAGGGTGCGCATTGGCACTATTGATTTCAGGGTCGTCAAGCCCTGTTCCCGCTGTGTTATCACCACCATCAATCCTGATACAACAAATAAATCGGTTGAGCCATTGAGGACCCTGAACACCTACAGAAAAAAAGGCAGGCTGGTTTATTTCGGCCAGAACCTGATTCATGATGCTGTGGGAAGTGTATGCGTCGGCGATCAACTGGAACTCGTTGAATAATGTCAAAAGCTGCAATTGAAAAAACCAATGCCTGGTTACAGGACTGGGTGATTGAGCTGAATCTTTGCCCATTTGCCCGCCATCCTTATGAGCAGGGCAAAGTGGATATTGTTTCAACTGAAGCGAGTGATGTTAAATCGGTGTTCAGGTTTATCTTGTCAGAGCTGGATCGTCTGCAGCAGACTGCGCCTGAGGAACTGGAGACAACTCTGGTCATTGTAGAAAATGCCCTGGAAGACTTTGATGAATACCTGGATTTTTTACAACTGAGCGAATCAGCGATCTCCGATAGTGGCCTCGAAGGTATAGTGCAGATTGCCAGTTTTCATCCTGATTATTGTTTCGAGGGCGTGGCAGTCGATGACGCGGCTAATTTTACCAACCGTTCACCCTTTCCCATGTTTCATCTCATCAGGGAAAAGAGTCTGGAAAAGGCCGTTGCAGCATATCCTGAACCTGAAAAAATTCCGCAAAGAAATATTCAGTTGTTACGGGAAATGGGTATCGGGGAAATATTGAAGCGTTATCACAAAATGTCCTAACCATTATCGGACGATTGTAGCGATTCAATTTTTTCAGAGATTTCCAGCCACAGGTATTCATTGTTTTCCAGATCAATATCAACTTCCTGTTTTTCCCTGAGCTTTTGTTGTAACAATTCCTTGTTTTCCTTTTCATAAAGACTGGTATCAGCCAGTTCCTGTTCGAGTTGTTTTTGTTTGTCCGACAAGTCCTTGACCAATTTCTCGGTTTTTTTCAGCTTGTTTTGTAAAGGCTGCAACTTTTTACGCTGCTCGGCTTGATCACGTTTGCGTTGTTTGCGGGCGGCTGCCGAGTTATCAGTTTGTTTGCTGAAAGAATTGTTTTCTTTGAGGTTGTTTTGTTGTGTCAGCCAGCGCGGGTAGTCATCCAGTGATTCCCTGAAATCATCGACCCTGCCATCCATGACAATCCACAAACGGTCACAACTGACGCGCAGCAGATGCCGGTCATGTGAGACGATAACCATGGCGCCGGTAAAGTCCTGCAGGGCCTGGGCCAGCGCCTGGCGCATTTCGATATCAAGATGGTTGGTGGGCTCATCGAGCAATAACAGGTTGGGGCGCTGGTAAACAATAAGCGCCAGTGCAAGTCGTGCTTTTTCACCGCCGGAAAACGGCGCTGTTTTTGACAGGGCCTTGTCATTGCTAAAGCCAAAACCACCCAGGTAGTTACGCAACTGTTGTTCACTGGCCCTGCGGTCAAGCTGTTGCAGATGCTCAAGTGGCGTATGCTCAGGATGTAATTGTTCCACCTGGTGTTGGGCAAAGTAGCCGATTTTAAGGTCCTGGGCCGTGTGGATCAGCCCGTCCATTGGTTTCAGTGTTTGTGCAAATGCCTTGATTAACGTGCTTTTCCCGGCGCCGTTGGGGCCTAGCAGGCCGATGCGGTCGCCAGGACTCAGTGTGAGCACCAGTTGATGCAGGATCGATGTTTGCTGATATCCCAGTGATACCTGCTCCAGCTTGATCAAGGGGTTTGGATATTTCTCAGCTTCCCTGAAAGAAAAATGAAACGGCGAATCAACATGCGCTGGAGCAATGCGCTCCATGCGTTCAAGTGCCTTGAGTCGGCTTTGTGCCTGCTTGGCCTTGGTGGCCTTGGCGCGGAAACGGTCAACATAATGTTGAATGTGGGCTATTTCGCGTTGCTGTTTTTCATATTCAGATTGCTGGTTTGCCAGTTTGGCGGCACGGATTTTTTCAAATTCCGAATAGTTGCCGGAATACAGAGTGATTTGATGGTGTTCGATATGGGCAATCTGGTTACAGACGCTATCGAGGAAATCCCGGTCATGTGAAATGAGCAGCAAGGTGCCCTGGTAGCCTTGTAACCAGTTTTCCAGCCAGATCACTGCATCAAGGTCCAGATGGTTGGTCGGTTCATCAAGCAACAACAGGTCAGAGCGACACATCAGGGCCTTGGCAAGATTAAGGCGCATGCGCCAGCCGCCTGAAAAGCTGTTTACTGGCAGGTTTTCCTGTTGAGCACCAAACCCCAGTCCATGTAACAACCGTCCCGCCCGGCTCTTGGCCTGGTAACCGCCAATGTGTTCAAACTGCGCATGAACATGCGCCAGCTGTTCACCATCATGTTCGGACTCGGCTTGTTGAAGTTGCCGTTCAACTTTTCTGAACTCGTCATCGCCATCCAGAACATAGTCGATAGCAGCGCGCTCATCCTGTGGCGTCTGTTGCGCAACGTGGGCAACCTGCCAGTTGGCAGGGCAGAGGAATTCTCCTTCGTCCGCTTCCAGTTCGCCACGGATCAGGGCAAACAGGCTGGACTTGCCTGTGCCATTGGCGCCGGTAATACCGACTTTCTGGCCCGCATGAATATTAAAGTTTGCATCGGT
>JABDQZ010000338.1 GCA_013041975.1 Gammaproteobacteria bacterium | reverse complement strand
CTTCTCTGGATTCTATTATTACCGTGGACGAGACTGGCAGAATTATCGATTTCAACCCCACTGCCGAGAAAACATTTGGTCATGAAGCCAGTGAAGCTATCGGACAGTTTATCGAGCCTTTGATTATCTCCGGGCAATCGCGTAACGAATTCTGGCATGCGTTGCACTCCTGTCTTTCCATTTCAATTACTCAAGAGAAGAATTCACGCAAGGAAATGCTGGCGCGCAAGCAAGATGGTTCTTTTTTCCCGGTGGAGATATCTATTAAACCACTGCTGATGAAGGACTATTTTCTTTTTACTGTTTATCTGCATGATATTTCCATGCGTAAACAACAGGAACAGGAAATTCGTAACCTGGCTGCCTTCCCCAGCGAAAGCCCAATGCCAATACTGCGCATCAATGACCGTGGGGTCATTATTTATGCGAATCAACCCAGTAAACCATTACTTGATTACTGGGAAGTGGAATATTTGCAGAAATTGCCCCTCTACTGGGTAAATCAAGTGGAGCGCGTGCTGGCAGACGGTATTGAACAGGTCTATGAGGTTAATGATAATGAACGTTATTATTCTCTGTTGCTGGTACCGATTCCCGGTGGCAATTATGTCAATATCTATGGCAGGGATGTGACTGAAACCCGTCATGCCGAAGCTGAATCGAGACAGCATCAGACCGAGCTGGTACATGTCTGTCGCTTGTCGACGATGGGAGAAATGGCAACAGGGATAGCTCATGAGCTCAACCAGCCATTATCAGCCATTATGAATTACGCTAAAGGCAGTGCCAGGCGTATTAAATATGATCCTGGAGAAACCGGGGCGATATTGTCAGCACTGGACAAAATTGCCATCCAGGCAAACCGTGCGGCTGAAATCATCAAACGCATGCGTGGCATGCTGGGTAAACAGCCTGCAATCCGCGACATGGCAGACCTGAATCACCTGGTACAGGAAGTCTGTTCATTTGTAGAGTTTGAAGTCAGAAAAAGTGGAGTGACCCTCGAGCTGGAGCTGTATCCACGCGAACTGTATGTGCAGGTCGACCTGGTTCAGATAGAACAGGTTATTCTTAATGTTGTCAGAAATGCACTGGATGTGTTGCAAAGTGAAGACAGGCAGGAAAAAACAGTGTTGATAAAAACCGGGGTCGGTGACAACGATCAGGTTTATGTAGCCATTGAAGATAATGGTCCAGGAATAGAGAAAGATACCATGAAACAACTGTTTCATCCGTTTTTTACCACCAAGGATTCTGGTATGGGAATGGGACTTGCCATTAGCCAGACAATTATTGATGATCACATGGGTCATATTTCGGTTGAGACGATACCCGGCAAGGGAACGCGTTTTATGATTGAGTTGCCCCTGCCGATAAGCAGTGAAAATACAATTGCGGTATAACTATGAATAATTCAGAAGAAAAGCAATCCACGGTTTATATAGTCGATGATGATGACGCTATGCGTGAGTCATTAACCTGGCTGATTGAGTCTGTCGGCTTGAACGTAGAAACCTATGCATCAGCAGATGAGTTTCTTGAATCCTATTATCCAGGCAGACCCGGGTGTGTGTTGCTTGATGTCAGAATGCCCGGGATGAGTGGTCTGGAGTTACAGGGGCATCTGCAAAAACAGCAGGTTACAGTGCCAGTGATTATGATCACCGGTCATGGTGATGTACCAATGGCTGTCAGGGCAATGAAATCAGGTGCCATCGATTTTATCGAGAAGCCTTTTAATGACGAACAATTGCTTGAATCAATCCGTAATGCGTTGGCGATTGATGATACCCGCCGCGACCAACAATCTTTCAAGGCTGAAGTCGCTTCACGGCTGGCTCAGCTAACACCGAGAGAATCAGAAGTTATGGATATGGTAACGGCGGGAAAATCCAACAAGGAAATTGCCAATAGCCTGGGAGTGTCAGCCAAGACCGTTGAAGCGCATCGTGCCAAGGTGATGGAGAAGATGGAAGCGGGATCGCTGGCTGAACTGGTGCGCCTGGTCGTTTCTTCACATAATTAATCTCAGGACAAGATGAATTGCTGAATCGACCCGTATTATCCTGGGCATTCTACGACTGGGCAAATTCTGCATTCGCTACGACGGTTATTGCCGGTTTTTTTCCGGTTTTTTTTAAACAGTACTGGGCTGCTGAACAATCAGCCAGTGAGTCTACATTTTATCTTGGGCTTTTCAATGCCATAGCAAGCCTTGTAATCGTTGTTCTGGCTCCTTTTCTGGGAGCTATGGCCGATCACCTTTCCCAACGGAAGAAGTTTCTGTTTGTGTTTGCCATGCTGGGTATTCTGATGACGGCAGGTCTCAGCCTGGTTGCCCAGGGAGCATGGCTTACGGCATTACTGCTCTATTTGTTTGCAGTCATCGGTTTTTCGGGCAGTAATATCTTTTATGATGCATTAATTCTTAATGTCACCAGTTTAAAAAAGGTAGACAGCGTTTCCAGCCTGGGCTTTGCCATGGGATACCTGGGCGGCGGAATACTGTTTGCGATCAATATTGTCATGGTGACCTGGCCGCAATGGTTTGGGCTGGCTGATGCTTCTCAAGCGGTAAAAGCATCCTTTGTGACGGTAGCGGTGTGGTGGGCGTTATTTTCAGTACCGGTGTTACTGTTCGTGAAGGAGGAGCCGCGTTCATCTTCTTTGCAGGGAAGTGCATTGTCCGCAGCTTATATCAACGTCGTTTTGACGCTGAAACAGATAATGCGCTTGAAGACCACATTTTTGTTTCTGGTGGCCTACTGGTTTTATATCGATGGTGTCGATACCATCATCCGTATGGCAGTGGATTTTGGTTTGTCGGTTGGACTTGACTCCAATGGTTTGCTGGCAGCGTTGCTATTGACCCAGTTTGTAGGTTTTCCTGCTGCCATTGTGTTTGGAAAGCTTGGAGAGAGAAAAGGACCAAAATTCGGGATCAGTGTTTGCCTGGGCGTCTATGTCCTGATTGTTCTGTGGGCATGGCAGTTAAATGAGCAATGGGAATTTTACCTGCTGGCATTAGCTGTGGGACTGGTACAGGGTGGCATACAGTCGTTAAGTCGCTCACTCTATTCACGGCTGGTTCCTGTAAAGCAAAAGGCGGAGTTTTTTGGTTTTTATAATATGCTGGGGAAGTTTGCAGCCGTTCTCGGTCCTTTGCTGGTCGGCAGTATTGCATTGCTGACCAATGATCCCCGTAGTGGAATCCTTTCAGTTTTGGTATTGTTTGCCATAGGGGGATTTCTGCTGGCAAAAGTTGATGTATCACAGGGTACAGAAGATGCGGCTTCGTTCATTTTGAAGACGCCAGTGTCAGTAAAATGACCTGTTTTATAATAATATAGCTGTCAATTTTATGGCATTTAATGCGTTTCGTTTCATAACCTATTGAATTTATTGTTTTTATTTTATTGGCACGGCCTTTGCTGAACCAATATTGTATTTGTGGGGACTATTATGGCTGAGGAAGATCAGGCAGATGAATTTGCCGAAGAAGGCGAAGGCGAGGGTGGAGCAGGCAAGAAGAAGCTGTTTCTCATTATTGGTGTTGTTGTCTTGTTGTTGATTGGCGGCACGGTGCCTTTCCTGTTTATGGGAGGGGATGATGAGGCCGCAGATGGCGATGAAACAGAACAAACGGCTGAAGCTGCTGTTGAGGAAGAGGGCGAGAAAATTCCGATTTTTCATGCTGTCCCCAAGGCGAAAGAGCCTGGCATGGTGATCAGCCTGGAGCCAGGAACAGGCTTTAAACGGGCACAGGTCAGTTTCAGAATTTTTACCTACAACCCGGCGGTCAGTGAGTTTTTGCAGGAGAATGATCCGATGATAAGACACAACCTGATCAATATACTGACAACCTCGGATAACCAGAAATTTCTGAACAAGTCCGGCAGGGAAGAGTTGCAGAAGACACTGAAAAAGATGCTCTCCGATTTACTGAAAAACAGCAAGAATGAAGAAGAGCAGATGCTTGCAGACAAGATTGAAGACGTTTATTTCAATACATTTATATTGCAATAGGCTGATATAAAACCAAGGGAAAAAAATGAGCGCAACAGACTTATTATCGCAAGATGAAATCGATGCCCTGTTACATGGTGTTGATGGCGGTGATGTTGAAACTGAAACCGACGAGCCGTTAGAGGACGGTGTTGCGCGACAATATGATTTTGCCAGCCAGGACAGAATTGTTCGTGGACGTTTGCCTACGCTGGAAATGATCAATGAACGTTTTGCTCGTTATTATCGAACTTCATTGTTTAACCTGTTACGCCGTTCAGCGGATATTTCGGTTTCCGGTGTGCAGATGCAGAAGTTTTCCGAGTTTGTGCATTCCCTGTTTGTACCAACCAGCCTGAATATCATCAAAATTGCGCCATTACGAGGTAAGGCGCTTTGCGTACTGGATCCCAAACTGGTGTTTAGTGTGGTGGATAACTATTTTGGTGGTACCGGGCGTTTTCATACCAAGATTGAAGGACGTGATTTCACCCCCACAGAATTGAGGGTTGTGCAGTTGTTGCTGGAAATTATTTTCAACGATCAGCAACTGGCCTGGAAGCCAGTGCTGGATCTCAACTTTGAATACCTGAATTCTGAAGTCAATCCTCAATTTGCCAATATTGTCAGTCCAAGTGAAGTGGTGGTGGTAACAACTTTCAGTGTGGATCTGGAAAATGGTGGAGGCAATATGCATGTCTGCTTGCCTTACTCCATGCTCGAGCCCATTAGAGATTTGCTGGATGCGGGTGTACAGAGTGACCAGGGCGAAAAGGATGAACGCTGGGAAGTGGCGATGCAGGAAGAAATCAAGAATGCCACGGTAGATGTCAACAGTATTCTTGGCAGGACAACCCTCAGCTTGAATGAGCTGGCTCATCTTGAGGTAGGGGATATTATCGCGCTTGAAGATGCAGATCATGTCGTTGTCAATGCCGCCGGCGTTCCATTATTCAAAGGGAGTCTGGGTGTAGCCCAGGGTAACTATGCAATCAAGGTCGGAGAAGTCATTGAACAGCCGAAAACCGCCGGTATCAGAGACTTGATTGAAGCCGATCAGCGTGAGCGTAAAAGTATTTAGGCAGGAGGTGTGGTATGAGTGATGAAGAGATACCTGATGATTGGGCAGCTGCTATGGGTGAACAGGCTGACGCAGAAGAAGCCGGTGATGTACCTACGCAAGCTGGTGGAATAGCTTCTGCTGAACTGGATGAACTGGTTGATGAAACACCGGTTGCGTCAACGGGGGATGTCAAGATGGATGCCATTCTTGATGTGCCGGTGACCGTTTCCATGGAAATCGGCAGGACTAACCTGAACATCAGAAACCTGCTGCAGTTAAACCAGGGCTCTGTGGTAGAGCTGGACCGGCTCGCTGGAGAACCCATGGATGTGTTGGTCAATGGGACACTGATTGCCAAGGGAGAAGTGGTAGTGGTGAACGAGAAATTCGGTATACGTTTGACCGATATTGTCAGCCCCGCTGATAGGGTTAAGAGACTGTCTGAATGATGAGGATTGCGGTCAGCCGGTTTTTAGGGTTGAAGCCCCGATATGTGCTGCCCGTTATCTATACACTCCTGATGATGCCAGCAGTCTATGCGGCTGAAGAAATAGCAGCAGTATCCACCAAGGGAATCCCAGAGGCTCCGGTAGGGGCAGGACAGTTAGCCAATATCACGCTTGGACTGGTGCTGGTGCTGGCGCTGATTTTTGCACTGGCCTGGCTATTTCGTCGTTATGGCAACGTGGCTTCTTTCAATCGCAGCAATATCCATGTTGTTGGGGGAGTCTCCCTGGGTTCTCGCGAAAGGGCTGTGTTACTGGATGTTGAGGGAGAGCAGATTCTGGTTGGGGTCACACCGAATCAGATCACCCGTTTGCATGTGCTCAAAAGCCGTCATGTATCTGCTTCGGATACTACGGACAGTGAAGATCAGCTAATCCAGGCAGACAATATTGAAGATTTTGCCAGCAAGCTGCAGGCAGAACAGCAATATTCCAGCGAGGCAAAGTCATGAGCAGGGTCATGATCTTAATACTGCTTGTTTTTTTGCCACTGGTTGCTGAGTCTGCCCCGGGTATTAACCTGGTGACCTCTGCGCCAACCGCGGATGGCGGACAGGAATATACCCTGACGATACAAATAGTGTTGTTGATGACAGTGCTCACGCTGCTTCCCGGGGCGCTGTTAATGATGACTTCACTGGCTCGGTTACTGATCGTCTTTCATATCTTGCGTCAGGCTATGGGTACCCATAGTGCACCGCCCAATCAGGTGATTATCGGACTCGCGGTGTTCCTGACTTTTTTCATTATGGCGCCGGTTTTCAACGAGGTGTTTGAAACAGCCTGGGTGCCTTACACCAATGAAGAGATTACCCAGGCAGTTGCATTTGAAAGAGCCAGGCAGCCTTTCCATGAATTCATGCTGGCGCAGACGCGTGAAACCGATCTTGCATTGTTCACACGTTTGTCTGGCAGAGAAACTTTTGAAAGCGAAGAACAGGTGCCTTTTTCCGTGCTGATGCCTGCATTTGCCACCAGTGAAATCAAGACCGGCTTTCAGATAGGCTTTCTGTTGTTTATTCCATTTCTTATTGTAGACCTGGTCGTTGCCAGCATTTTGATGTCGATGGGCATGATGATGTTGTCTCCCATGATTATCTCCCTGCCTTTCAAAATTATGCTGTTTATTCTGGTTGATGGCTGGGCGCTATTGATGGGCACACTGGCCAGCAGTTTCTATGTTTAGGAGAGTGCGCTATGGATGTTGATGCAGTAATGGAAATTGGACGTCAGGCGATGACCATGGCGATGATACTGACGGTTCCCCTGCTTGGTGCCTCATTGCTTGTTGGCCTGGTGATTGCCATTTTTCAGGCAGCCACTTCGATCAATGAAATGACGCTCACCTTTGTACCAAAACTCATGGTCATTGGTCTGGTATTAACGCTGGCAGGACACTGGATGATTGGACAGCTGGTCGACTACACAACCCGCCTGATCGAGAATATTCCTTTCCTTATCGGTTAGCTTTATGACCTTTACGGAAGCACAATTAACAGCAATGATTGCTTCCTTCTTCTGGCCGATGGTTCGCATCGGAGCACTGTTTGTAGCAATGCCGATTTTTGGCAACAAGCAATTGTCCACCAAGGTGAAATCCCTGCTGACTTTAATGATTGCTTTAATGCTAGCGCCTGTGCTGGATCCTCCTCCGCTTGTCGATGTATTCAGTGGTGATGCAGTGCTGATCATGTTCCAGCAAGTAATTATCGGCCTCATTATGGGGTTCAGTTTACATATGGTTTTCGGTTCACTGGCTGTAGCCGGGGAAATGGTTGGCTATCAAATGAAACTGGGTATGGCCAAAATGGCTGACCCTATCAATGGTGTTCCGGTTCCTATCGTTACTACCCTGTATCTGACGCTGGCCATGCTGATTATTCTTGCGCTGGACATTCATTTAGTACTGATTGAGTTACTGGTGGACAGTTTCAAAGTCTTTCCAGTCGCCGTTGATGGGTTGTCTCCGGACAGTTTCTGGAAACTGGTGGGGTGGGGTACACGCATGTTTGAAATTGGCCTGGTTATGGCCATGCCCATTGTTGGCTCTATTCTTTTGCTGGATGTTGCGCAGGGCTACATGCAGCGTGCCGCCCAGCAATTCCAGATCTTTGCTGTCGGCTTTCCGATTACCCTGCTGGGTGGCATGATCCTCATCTGGGTCACTTTGCCTGCAGTCATGGACAACTTCATTCTGGCTATGGATGAAATCCTGCAGTTCATTCGTGATGAACTGCTGGTGAGGAAGTAGGGCCGGGCATGGCGAAGGAAAACCAGGACGGTCAGGAGAAAACAGAAGACCCTACCTCGCAACGCTTGCAGAAAATGCGTGGTGAGGGGCAGGTTCCCCGTTCCCAGGAGTTGAAAACCATGGCGCTCAGTGTGTTTGGCACTGCCATGATTTTCGTCATGGGAGCACATTTTGGTGATGGCTTTTCTGAAATCTTTGCCGATAACTTCACACTCACCAAAGCTGACATGGCCAGCAATAATGCCATATTCATCCATTTGTCTGATGCCGGGACAGCTACTTTCTGGATGTTGCTGCCGTTTTTTATTGGCATGGTTATCATGGGCATTATCGCCAATATTTTGTTGGGCGGTTTTGTTATCAGTAAAAAAAAGATCAAACCCAAATTCAGCAATATGAGCCCTCTTAAAGGGTTTAAACGCATGTTTGGCAAAGATGGCGTGGTTAATCTGGTCAAATCCATCCTCAAGGTCGTACTGATCGGCGGCATATCGACGTTACTGTTACAGGTTTACATTGGCGACTTCATCAATCTTTCCAAGATTGATGTAGAGGCTGGCATGGCTCAAATGCTGACCATGATTGGCTGGTTTGCCTTGTTATTGAGCTTCTCAATGATCATTCTGGCCTTGATTGATATTCCATACCAGTTATACAAGTTCAAGGAAGACAGCAAAATGACCAAGCAGGAGGTCAAGGATGATCGTAAACAGTCGGAAGGCTCAGACGAGACCAAAATGCGTATCAAGCAGATGCAATTCCAGGCGGCTCAGCGCCGCATGATGGACGAAGTGCCGAATGCCGATGTCATTATCACCAACCCGACGCATTTTGCCGTGGCACTGACCTACGATGAGGATGAAATGGCTGCTCCGCTGGTGATTGCCAAGGGGGCCGACCTGATAGCTCGAAGAATCCGCGAAATTGGAGAAGAAAACAGGATAACCATTGTCGAAGCACCGATGTTGGCGCGTGCCATATTTTTTACTACCGATCTCAACCGTCCGATTCCAGCTGGCTTGTATCTTGCAGTTGCCAAATTATTGGCGTATGTCTACCAGATTGAAGCAAGCCCATTCGATATTCGAGATGATGACAAGGTCCGGGGTCAATGGGAAGTGCCCGAAGACATGCAGTTTGATACCCGTGGCAGAAAGCGGAATAAATAATGGATTTTAACCAGATAAAAACTAATTTAAGTAAACTGGGATGGGGCGGTCTAGGCGGACCTGTTCTGACGATCATGCTGTTAGCAATGATAGTTATTCCATTGCCGGCATTTCTGCTTGACCTGTTTTTTACCTTCAATATTGCCTTGTCACTGATCATTGTAATCGTGGTGATTTACACCATGAAACCACTGGATTTTGCCGCTTTTCCCACCGTCATTCTGGTCGCTACTTTGCTGAGGCTGGCGTTGAATGTAGCTTCCACGCGTATCGTTCTGATGGAAGGCCATACCGGTTCAGATGCGGCAGGCAAGGTCATTGAGGCCTTCGGTGAATTCGTTATTGGTGGAAATTTTGCTGTTGGTCTGGTGGTCTTTTCAATTCTGATCGTCATCAATTTTATCGTTATCACCAAAGGTGCCGGACGAGTTGCAGAGGTCAGTGCACGTTTTACGCTGGATGCCATGCCGGGTAAACAAATGGCGATTGATGCTGATCTGAATACCGGCTTCCTCACCCAGGAAGAAGCCAAGGCCAGGCGAGAGGAGCTGGCCAAAGAATCTGATTTCTATGGTTCAATGGATGGTGCCTCCAAGTTTGTGCGTGGCGATGCAGTTGCAGGGATTGTCATTCTTCTGATTAATATCATCGGTGGCTTGTCGATTGGCATGTTGCAACATGACATGGACTTTACCGGTGCGCTTGAACGCTATGTACTACTGACAATCGGTGATGGCCTGGTTGCACAAATACCTGGGCTGTTGATTTCTGTTTCAGCAGCGATCATTGTTACCAAGATCAAGGATGCAGCCCAGGATGTTGGTACCCAGATCGGGCAACAGCTGCTGGATAATCCCAAGCCGCTACTGTTTACCAGTGGCATCCTGTTTTTGCTGGGTATTATTCCTGGCATGCCTAATTTCGTTTTTTTGCTGCTGGCCGCTGCCGCGTTTATGGGTGCGACCTATCTCATGCAGCGAAAAGAAGAACAGGAGAGAGTCGTCAGGGAAACCGGTCCGGGAGCGCCGGGAGAGACAGAAACAGCTGAAGCACCGGAGTCGACTGAACCCAAGGAACTGTCATGGGATGATGTTCAACCGGTAGACATTATTGGGCTTGAGGTTGGCTATCGTCTGATTCCCATGGTTGACAAGGCCCAGGGTGGCCAGCTGATGAATCGTATCAAGGGCATACGCCGTAAACTGTCCCAGGAGCTGGGCTTTCTGGTGCAGTCGGTGCATATCCGTGACAACCTGGACCTGTCCCCCAACGCTTACCGTATCACGCTCAATGGCGTTCCCATGGGTGGCGCAGAAATACACCCTGAACGCGATCTTGCGATTAATCCAGGTAGAGTCTTCGGAGAAATTCAAGGTATTACTACCAAGGATCCAGCTTTTGGTCTGGATGCAGTATGGATTGAAACTTCACAGCGTGAAAACGCCCAGGCACAGGGTTATACCGTTGTAGATTCGGGTACGGTTGTCGCTACGCACCTGAGTGAGGTTATCAAGAATCATGCAGGTGAATTGCTCGGTCATGAAGAAGTACAGGAACTGCTCGACAGCCTCAGTAATAGTTATCCAAAACTGGTTGAGGATCTGGTGCCCAAGGCGTTGTCATTAAGCCAGGTGCTTAAAGTATTGCAGTCCCTGTTATCTGAAGGGATCCCCATCAAGGATATTCGTACCATCGCCGAAACTTTGGCGGATCAGGCTGTACATAGTCAGGATCCCGCCACTTTACTGGCCTCGGTCAGGGTTGCGCTGTCAAGAATGATTGTTCAGCAACTTGTTGGAAATATTGAGGAAATTCCTGTCATCGTGCTTGATGCAAATCTGGAACAGTTATTGCAGCAGTCTTTGCAGGCCTCCGGTGGAGAAGGTTTTGGATTTGAACCGGGGCTTGCTGAACGATTGCAACAGGCATTGATTGAGACATCCAAGGAACAGGAAATGTCCGGTCAGGAAAGTATCTTGTTGGTAGCAGCCGGTATTCGTCCCTGGATGTCGAAATTTGCTGCACACAGTGCCCAGGGCATTCATGTCCTGTCATACAACGAGATACCGGATAACCGCAAGATCAAGGTCGTAGCAACAATCGGAGATGCAGGCGCCGGTATTTAACAGAGGATTGTCAGCAATGAAAATTAAACGGTTTGTAGCTTCAGATATGCGTACAGCACTGGCTGCAGTAAAAAAGGAAATTGGTGAAGATGCGGTTATTCTGTCGAATAAAAGTATCGAAGACGGGGTAGAACTGGTTGCGGCGATTGATTTCGATGAAGAAAAGTTCGATGCCAATGTCATTGCCCGTCAACCTAAGCAGCAAGCCAGGCCTGCTGAATCACAAAAAAAACATGTACAGTCTTTTGATATTACGCCTGAAGCAGAGCATCAGGCATCGGGCTATGAGGCCCATATCGAAAATGTTGTCCCTGCAGACAATCGTGAAGATGGCAGCATTGAAGAGATGCGTCGTGAAATGCGTGCCTTGAGACGCATGATGGAAAATGAACTGTCCGGTATTAGCTGGCGTGAGATGGGTGACCACCGTCCAGACAGCAAGGAACTTTTCCGTCAGCTAATGGCCATCGGGCTGTCAGCCGATATCGCTGAGCGTCTGATGAGGGCAGTAGCGGGTCAGGGAGATTTCGAGCAACAGTGGACAAAAGCCATGTATTACCTGGCGGCGGAAATTGGTGTGACCGGTGATGACCTGACGGAAAGAGGCGGTATCGTTGCTGTAGTTGGACCTACCGGTGTGGGTAAAACCACCAGTATTGCAAAGTTGGCAGCACGCTATTGCCTGCGTCATGGCAACCGTCATGTCGCCATGATCAGCACCGATAACTACCGCATTGGTGCCCGTGAACAATTACATACCTATGGACGTATTCTGAATATACCGGTTCGCACCGCTTCCAATGCAGAAGAACTGATGGAAACTCTGAATGTTTTTGCGGACAAGCGTTTTATCCTGATTGATACGGCGGGCATGAGTCACCAGGATGCCAAGCTGGCCGAACAGCTCAGTATGCTTGAAGCTGCTGGGCGTATGGTAACGCGCTTTCTGGCGCTATCAGCGACGACCGAACTTGCTGCTTTGCACCGCGCTCTGGATTCGTTTGCTTCAATCAGGCCAGATGCGTGTCTGATTACCAAAACCGATGAAGCCGCTTCACTGGGTAGCATTCTTTCGGTCGTGATCAAAAGTGGTTTGCCGGTCGCATACTACACTGACGGACAGAAAGTGCCTGAGGATATGCATGTTGCCCGGGCCAATCCTCTGGTGGATATGGCATCGACCCTGGCACAGGATGTTTCTGACCAATTTGGTGATGGTTATCTGGCATTTGCATTGAGTGATGCAAGAACCCATGCATACATGTAGCAGATTATCAAAAATATCACTTAAATATTTGATTGCATTCGAAGCTTGCATTAGTCTTAGGTACTTTGTATCAATCTGCGGAACTTTGGACGCATGACAATAACAACTCCAGTTCAGGTAATCGCTGTCAGCGGAGGGAAGGGAGGTGTTGGCAAGACCAATGTGTCTATCAACCTTGCCATTTCACTAGCTGAAATTGGACGCAGGGTCATGGTGCTTGACGGTGACCTTGGGCTGGCCAATATCGATGTGGTTCTCGGCTTGCATCCCAAGTATGACCTGTCACATGTGTTGCGTGGTGAAAAAGACCTCGATGAAATTATTGTCGAAGGTCCTCATGGCATACGTCTTGTTCCCGGTGCTTCCGGTATTCAACATATGGCAGAATTGTCTCCTGCCGAGCACGCCGGCATCATCAGTGCATTCAGTGACAGCGGTGCAAATATCGATACCCTGATTGTCGATACCGCAGCCGGGATTTCCGATACGGTGATCAGCTTTACCCGTGCTGCGCAGGAAGTGATTGTGGTTGTCTGCGATGAACCAGCTTCAATTACTGATGCATACGCTATAATAAAGTTATTAAACAAGGAATATGGCAGTAGCCGTTTCCGGATTCTGGCCAATATGGTGCGCACACCACAGGAAGGGCGGGATCTTTATAATAAAATGTGTGCCGTCACAGACAGGTATCTGGATGTGATGTTGAGCTTCATGGGGGCAGTCCCTTATGACGAAAATCTGAAGAAAGCCGTCAAGAGCCAAAAACCGGTTGTGACGGCTTTTCCTCGGAGTAAAGCCGCCCAGGCATTTAAGAACCTGGCGAGAAAAGTTGAGTCCTGGCCGCCACCTCAGGGGGCTAATGGGCAGATGCAATTCTTTGTTGAGCGGCTGGTTGAATATTCTAGTGGATACGGGGAGATGTAATGTGAATGGACTGGCAAGTTACCAGGCTGTTCAGGAACAGGGGAATCTTGATGACCTGGTAAATAAACATGCCGGGTTGGTGAAGCGTATTGCCTATCATCTGATGAACCGACTTCCGCCCAGCGTGCAGTCTGAAGACCTTATACAGGCAGGCATGATGGGGTTGCTTGAGGCGGGTAGAAACTACGATTCCAACCAGGGGGCGAGTTTCGAGACCTATGCCGGTATCCGAATCCGTGGTGCCATGCTGGATGAAATCCGTCGCAGCGACTGGACACCACGCTCTGTGCACCGCAAGGCCAGAATGGTGGCTGATGCCATGCGTGAAATCGAAAATGCTGAAGGTCGCGATGCACGTGACGTCGAAGTTGCCGAGACTCTCAATATTTCTCTAAATGATTACCATTCGATCCTGAAAGATGCCTCCGGTTCGCGTATTTTTAGTTTTGATGAACTGGTAGCCCTTGGTGAAGTTGAAAATCAGGCTGCTTCACTGTCGGTATCGGCGGATTCACAAACGCCTGACGATGGTCTAGAGCGTGATGATTTCAAAAAAGCCCTAGCCACGGCAATTTCCGGATTGCCGGAAAGGGAGCGTCTGGTTGTGGCCCTGTATTATGATGAGGAACTCAATCTACGCGAGATAGGTCAGGTAC
>JABDQZ010000325.1 GCA_013041975.1 Gammaproteobacteria bacterium | reverse complement strand
ATTCTTTCGTTGCCTGTTGCACAGTAATTTTTACCACAATTCGTTTGCTTTTAAGCTTGTGTGCTGGTGATTATAATCATAATGACGGATTAACATGTTAAATTGTGAGTTGGGCGAAAATATGACAGTCTTAATGTTCAAACAACATATATGACCAACAACCCTTATGCAAACTGCAATAGAGCAAGAAAATAAACCGCCTAAAAAAGGCATTAGTGGTGTTCATATTATATGGATTGTTCTAGTCACAATTATACTTACCGCGGTTGTGACGTTTTGGCTAGTCCGTTCCTATATCTATCCAAAAGACTTTGAGCCTGTAGAACTCAACGCAGCAGAACAGCAAACCCTCAATGCCAAATTAAAAACCCTGGGCTATGAACCTGAAGAGGAGATACCTGTTCAGGCCGGTAGCAATGAAACTGATCAGCAGTGGCTTAGACCAGAACCTTATTCTGAAGCAGGAGGAAAACGTGAGGTTTCCTTCTCAGAGCGTGAGCTAAATGCCATGATTGCCAAAAACTCAGATTTGGCCAAAAAGCTTGCCTTTGATATGAGTGACAACCTGCTCAGCTCACGATTGCTGATATCCATTGACCCCGATTTCCCTGTGCTGGGAGGTAAAACCCTGAGAGTCGCTGCTGGTGTCGAGATGGCTTTTCGAAATAATAAACCGGTTGTTGTACTTAAAGGTGTCAGTGTTATGGGTATTCCTGTGCCTAATGCCTGGTTGGGCGGTTTAAAAAATATTGACCTGATCAATGAATTTGGTGATGAGCAGGGTTTCTGGTCCGGGTTTTCCGATGGTGTTGAGGAAATCAATATCAAGGAAGGGAAACTTAGAGTTAAACTTAAGGAATAAATAACAACGTAGTTAATAATATTGTTGTTAAGGAAAGTAAAATGGGCATTTTTTCCTGGATCATACTGGGTTTAATCGTAGGTGTTTTAGCTAAATGGATTATGCCAGGGAAAGACCCTGGCGGGTTCATTATAACCATTCTGTTAGGTATTTCCGGTGCGCTGGTAGGTGGCTATATAGGCTCTTTTTTTGGGCTTGGAACGGTGTCTGGATTTGGCCTGACTAATATTTTTGTGGCTACTGCAGGGGCTATCCTTTTACTGTTTATTTATCGTCAGTTTAAATCTGAAAGTAGTACTGACGACGACCCTAACAAGTCCTGACCTGAGACAGTCAGCGTTCCACTTAAAGTTAAGGCGAACCTGAAAGCAAATGAACAAACTCTTCGTTGGGTACCGGTTTGCTGAAATAAAAGCCCTGAACATAGGGGCAATTCCTTTCTTTCAGGAATTTTAATTGTTCAATGGTTTCTACCCCTTCAGCTACAACTTTAAGATCAAGGCTGTTAGCCATTGAGAGAATAGCTTCTACCAGAGCTTCATCTTCGGGGTTATTTGGTAAGTCTGAGATAAATGAGCGGTCAATCTTAAGTGTGCTAACAGGAAATCTTTTCAGATAACTCAGAGATGAGTATCCTGTTCCAAAATCATCGATGGCAATTTCTACTCCAAGTTCTCGCATGTGATGGAGTGTCTTTAAAATATTTTTATCATTTCCCAGCAGCAGGCTCTCGGTGATTTCTATCGTCAAAAGATTACTCGGAAAACCAGTTTTTAGCAGCGTATCTTCGATATGCTGCATGATATTACGCCTTTGAAATTGGCGACTTGAAACATTCACTGCAATTCGCACCGAATGTTTGCTCATGCCTTGCCAATTGTTTGCCAGCGAACAGGTTTTTTCTAAAAGCCATTCACCAAGCGGTACAATAAGACCAGTATCCTCGGCAAGGGGAATGAATTCTACCGGTGAAATATTCCCAAAATCTTCAGAATGCCATCTTAGTAAGGCTTCTGCGCTGTATATTTCACCGCTTGCAACGTCATATATGGGTTGAAAATGTATTTTCAGGTCTTTATTTTCAATCGCTTTGCGTAAAGCTGTATCCAATTCCCTTCTTCTAATTGCAGACTGATTCATTTCCAGGGTAAAAAACTGCGCGTTATTTCGACCTTTATCTTTTGCACGATACATGGCGCTGTCGGCATTTCGAAGCAGACTATTAACATCTGCACCGTCATCTGGAAATACTGTTATCCCAATACTTGAGGAAACAAAGGCTTCCGTATTCGCTATATTGATATAAGGCGCTGAGAGAATTTCCAGAATATTATTGACTACTGTTTCCACATGATGAAGTTCATTAATTTCAGGCATTAACACTGTAAACTCATCACCACCAAGTCGCGCAACAGTGTCAGAACTTCTCACTGCACCAGAGAGGCGCTGGCCAGCCTGCTGCAATAACTGATCACCTGCAGAATGTCCAAGCGTATCATTAACTTGCTTGAACTGATCAAGATCTATAAACAAGAGTGCAATTCTACTTTTGTCTCTTCGCGCTTTCTCTATGGCCAGTTGAAAACGGTCAACGAAAAGATTTCTGTTTGGTAGGCTGGTCAGTGCATCATAACTAGCCTGGTGTCTTATTTTTTCTTCGTCTTTTTTAAGATTCCTGATGATAAGAATTAATGCCTGGGAGAAATCACTTATTTCGGCAATATGACTTTGTCTTGGCAACTTACCAGAGTCTGAGCGTCCATGAGCAATATGTTGTGAAGCGGATACCAGATAGTTCAATGGACTACTGATTTTACGGGACAGCCAGATGGCCAGAGATATACTTAATGCCAGCGCCAAGAAAGAAATTATCACAACCAGAAAAATCCCCTCTTTTTTTGCTTCTTCGAGTTCTGCTGAAGATACAAAGTAGAAAAGGTTGGGATAATCCTTCAAAGCCATAATATAGCCATAATTATTACCAAGTTTTACCATGCTGATATCCCGAGTATCCGAGACTGCTTTTACATGAAGTATTTCAATAGATTTACCTGTCTTGATATCGATAAGTCCATTGTTTGAATCTTTATAAAGCAGGTAGCTTTTATGCTGACGATCTTCTCGAATCAAGATCTGGTCTGGTTCCAGTCGGTAAATACTTCCTGCCGTACCAAGGCGATTTTCTTTTCTGGTTATTGGCGTCGTGAAAACAACATGGATATTGCCATCTTTAGTCCTGAGTATTTGCCCCTCTTTATTATCGTTTTTTAGAAAATCACTGATAAGCTGTCTATCACTGTCGAGCTTTGAGGAGGAAATAATCTCTTCACTAGCTTTTTTTAAAATAAAGTGCACAACCCCCATATACTTGTCATGGTGGATTTTCAGGCGTTCTTCCAGTTGATGAGAAACATCAAGCAATAGGGTAACTCGAATACTGTTATCAAGCGCCATCAGGCGCAGTTGATGTTTGATCCCCTGCAGGCGGTAATTAATTTGCTGAGAAACCTTGAGACTGTCTGAAATAACAACTTCGCGAAATTCATCTGTAAGACGCTCATCATAAAGCTTGAACATCATAAAGGCTGTGGTCAGAGTAATGCTCACGGTGATTGTGATAATACTAAGCGCAAGAAGAAAGGATAGCCTGAATGTTTTTTTAAAGTTTTCAGGTTGACTGTCTCTTTTCTTTAACTGGGTATTCTGAGGCATGAGGTTCTTTAAATATAATTACGGGTCTGTCCAATTTCCAGGCATTCATTTATAAACTTCATCCGCTGCCATCAGGATATCAGTCGGTATTTCTATGCCAAGTTTTTTAGCTCTTTTGAGGTTAAATACGAGTGCATACCTTTCTGCTTCCTCAATTGGTATAGTCGCAGCCGTCTCTCCAGACAGGATTTTCACGACAAGATTGCCAGCCTGCTTTCCCATGGATTCAAAATCAACACCTGCTCCACCTAATAAACCTAGTTTCACAAAAGCGAAGTTCAGTGGGATAGACGGCTTTTTACTATGTTCTCCTGTCCATTTCAGAATTTCAGCACCTGTATAGGTTTTTCCACTTTTATCATGCAATCGAAGGGCAATGGGATAGAGTGTATCGATATCACTTTTATTGATTTCATCTATTTTTTGCTGATAGTCTTCCCAACTATCAGTAATATAAAACTCAGGTTTCACCGGAATATTATCGTTATCGAGCTCCATTCGAACCTGCCTGATAAGTGCTTTACCCGTTGGTGAGTTATCTGAAATGATTAATATTTTTTTCATTCCAGGCTGGATATTTTTCTGAACTTTAACCGCAGTAGCAAAGTGAATCTTTTCGTAGACTCCAGTGATGTTATAACCCGGGTTGTTGGTTGTATTCATCCATTTGGTTATCTCGTTATAGCGTTCAGGAATATTATTCATGCCACTAAATACAATTTGAATATCAGTGTTAACCAGTTTTAAGCCAACAGTGCGAAAAGCATTATCATCCAGTGTTACCAATACATCCGGTTTAAATTCCAGAATTTTTTTCAATGCGATTTCTGCCTGTTCAGCGAGTAAATCTGGAGTGTTATTTTTTCGCTTGCTATCCATAGCATAACTCGCCAGTACAAGATCATCTATGCCGTACCCCGCCTGAAGTAAAGCCCGTTGAACTCCCATACTCTGAGGCTTGCCACAGACATGATTATTTTCATAACTATGAAGTATAAAGACCCGTTTTGCTTCGTGGGATTGAGAAAAGCTATACGGAGCAAATAATAAAATGGCTGTCATAAGTATGCCGAAGCTGGGTTTTATAATGTGCATGTAAAAACTCTCTAATGATGATCAAAGCGTATCTGGTGAAAAAATTACATTAATTTTCAACAAAATTGTATTGAATCTAGTCGGCAAGCCTCTGATTATCTTTAATAATTTGATTGAAATGCCGTTGCCCGGTGGCTGAACCGATTTATGGTGTTGCAACCGGCCAGGTTCACCATGAGTTATTCTAGAAGGGAAAATGAATAACACAGATAAAATAATCATCATTTTCCTAAATAAACAGGTGAACCGGTCGTTAAAAGTTCCATGCTGACCAAAGAAATCTCCCATATTCTGATCGTTGATAGTTCTTCTGTTACCCGCGAACTGTTAACACGTATGCTTATGGAGAAACTGCCGGATGTCGAGGTGGTTGCCTGCGCTGATGGTGATACAGCACAAAAGTTGCTGGAGGAAAAGCAGTTTGACCTGATTACCACGGCCTTGTTATTGCCCGATATCGATGGTCTTAAGCTTTGCAGTGCGATTCGTCAGCATAAGTCGTATCAATTTACGCCGGTTATCGTGGTTTCCGGTGATGCCAATGCCCGCCTGTTACGGGAAGGATTCGAAGCCGGCGTTACCGATTACTTCGATAAATCCAAGGGCTACAAGGCCTTTGGCAATTTCATTATTTCTTTCGTACAGCGTAATTCCGGGATGTCAGGTCGTGTACTGTTTGTTGAGGATAGCGCCACTGCCGCTCACTTCACAAAAAAGGTGCTTGTAAAAAATAACCTGGAAGTCATCCATACCGTGTCGGCTGAAGAAGCAATGACGATCTTGCAGACAGAGTACGAATCCAAAGACCCGAAAAATCGCATTGATATCGTCATTACCGACTTTCACCTGATTGGTGATATGACTGGTGGTGACCTGGTGCATGCCATCAGGGCGCGTTTTCATTACACCGAACAGGAACTGCCGGTGCTGGTATTAACCGGCAGCGATGAAAGAGACACACAGATTGCTGTATTTCGTGCCGGGGCCAATGACTTTGTCATGAAACCGATCGTTGAAGAAGTCATGCTGGCCCGTGTCAGGGCTTTGTTGCTGATCAAGCACCAGTTTGAAGCATTAAAAAAACAGACCCAGACCATGCGCTGGATTGCCGCCACGGACAGCCTGACGGGAGTACGCAGCAAGCGTTATTTGCTGGATAACGGAGAAGCCTATATCAAGAGTAAAAGCCGTTCGCCGGTATGGGGCGTGCTCATCGATATTGATCACTTTAAAAAAATCAACGATACGCTGGGGCACATCAAGGGTGATCATGTGCTTTCCGAGATGGGTGATAAGCTCAACAGTAGTTTTGAAGACAGCATGGTGGTACGTTTCGGTGGCGAAGAGTTCTGCATCTTAATGCCAACTATGCAGCGTGATCATGCCTTGCAGCGTGCCGAGGCGTTGAGGAATGATTTTGAGAATTTAAAACCAGCCGGGGTTGATGTCACTGTGAGCATTGGTGTGGTCAGTACTCTGGAGTTTCCCGATGAAAATTTATCAGATTTTCTGGGGCTGGCTGACAAGGCACTTTATGCAGCCAAGGAAAATGGACGCAACTGTGTTTATGTTCACAGTGCTGAAGGCATTGTAAGGTATCAGGGCTGACAGCAAAATTGCTGCCAGAAGCCATCAGCATTGAATCTCCCTATAACTGATTACCTGGAAAAATCTACATCCTTACCGGCTTTGAGAATTTCTGCGGTTCTGGTATCCAGCCAGCCATAAAAATCATCAGGATATTTTTCGTAGTGACGCTCAGCGACATAGCGTAACAGTTCGGTAAAGTGATAGCTGTAGAGCATGCTCTGGATACGCGCGACTTCCTTGTGCCTGTCGAACAGAATAATGGCCGGGCGATAGCTGATTCCCAGTTTGTCAGCCCATGCCTTTGCGGTGGTTTCATTACCGTCAATATCAATCAGCTTGTCTTCTGACAGGGTATCCAGTCTGACAAAGGAATACTTTTTCAGGATGTTACGAACCTCCGGTGAAGCCAGGTATCCGTCATGCAGTTTATCGCAGTCCAGGCAGCCCTTGTCTTCAAGAAGAACAGCCAGGGGTTTATCGGCGAGTTTTTGCAGATTATCAGCTTGGGTCAGTTGAGGATGGTCGCGAAACTTGTAGTTCCCTGATTTTTTATCATTGACGTATTGAGTCAGGCGCTGTTTCTCATAAGCCTTTTCCTCGACATAATTGAGTACCAGTTTGAAATCAGGTACCGAACGGTAACCATTGATACGCGCAACCACCTTGTTGTCAGGGCTCAGGAAAACAATGGTAGGGGTATACATCACCTTGAAACGCTCAGCCAGTTCTTTTTCGGTAAGGCTGACTTCTTCATTCAATGCCACTTCGCGGTCACCACGGATATTCAGGGAGATGACATCAAAGTTTTGCTTTATGAAGTCAGTATAAGGTGCATTCTTGATATTCTCTTCCACCATCTTATAGCAGTAGGGGCAGCCATTGAGATGCATGAACAGCATGACATGTTTACCTTCATCCGAGGCTTCCATAACGTCTTCACCAATATCCAGAAAACTTTCCTTGAACCAGTCAGGGTGAACAGACATTTTGCCGCCAACGACTTTGCCTTCTTTGGCAAATAACTGGGCTGAAGCAAAGCTCAGCACAAGTGAGAGGATCAGTGTAGTCAGAAGGTTTTTTCTCATGGTGTTGTCCAGTCTGTTTTTTGGATATACAAAGATTAGTCTGTTAATGCGAATTCGACAACTGACACTGCGAACAGGTTCCCAGCAATTCAATCACCGGATGACTGGTTTTGAACCCGGCGGCCTGTTCTGCTGAATGCAGGCTTTTCTCAATGGCCTTGTTTTCAATTTCATTGACATCGCCACAATCATTGCAGATCAGAAACTGGCTGGTATGTTTATGATCCGGGTGGGTGCAGCCAATAAAGGCATGAATACTTTCCAGCTTGTGGATCAGGCCATGTTGGAGCAGAAATTCCAGCGCCCGGTAAACAGTCGGTGGCGCGGGATTTTTAACAGATTCACGCAATTGATCGAGGATTTCGTAGGCAGTCAGTGGTTTTTCTGCAGACAATATCAGTTCCAGCACCCGCTTGCGCTGGTCAGTCAGGCGGCATTTACGCTGTTTGCAAAGTGCTTCTGCCTGATGAACAAACTCTAACAGCTGTTTTTTATTCATGACGCCTCCTGAAAATTGCAGAAAGAACATAAAGCCCTCCGGCAAGCAGAATGATCACTGGCCCGGCAGGTAGATCCGGCTCATACGACAAGGCAAGGCCGGTTGTGCTGACAAAGCTGCCGATCAGGGTAGCCAACAGCATCATACGGCCAAGGGAATGGACGTAATGACCGGCAATGGCCGCAGGCAGGGTCAGCAGGGCCAGCACCAGGATCAGCCCAACCACCTGAATCAGTAATACAACGGTAACAGCGATCAGTACCAGTAGCAGCAGATAGAAAAAGGTGACTGGAATACCACGCAGGCTGGAGAATTCCTCATCAAACACAATGGCAAGAAACTGTCGATGATAAGCGGCCACCATCAATAACAGTACAGCGTCCAGACTGACCATAAACCACAAGCTTTCTTTGGGTACCAGCAGGATATTGCCAAACAGATAGCTCATCAGATCAGATTGATAGCCAGGCGTGCGTGAGATAAACAGGATGCCGATCGCCATACCGATAGCCCACAAAGCGCCGATTAAAGTATCTTCCTGGGCTCGCCAGTTGAGTCTGACCCAGCCAATCAGCAGGGCAGAGGCAATGGCTGCCAGCAGGGCTCCCAGATGCGGGTCATAGCCGTAGTAAATGGCTGCGCCCATGCCGCCAAGCACTGAATGGGCGACGCCGCCGGCAATAAAGGCAATACGCTTCACCACCACATAGGTACCCATGACGCCGCAACCCACACTCGCCAGCAGTCCCGCCAGCAAGGCATACTGGAGAAAGCTGAACTCTGTAAGCGCAACAAGGAAATCCATGCTAATGGTGATGTGCAATCATGCGCACATCCTCTCCATAAAGTGACTGTATGACCTGACCGTCAATGGCGTCCGTATGATGACAAGCCAGTGTCTGGTTGATGCAGGCGATACGCGTGACATAGCTGGATACGAAACCAATATCATGTGAGACCACCAGTATCGTCATACGCTCATTCAAGCGTTTGAGAAGGTCAAAAATATCGCTTTCAAGACGCTGGTCAATATTGGCCGTCGGTTCATCCAGCATCAGTATTTGAGGGTCGCTGACCAGTGCGCGAGCCAGTAGTACTCGTTGCAATTGCCCACCTGAAAGGCTGCCGATCTGGCGATGCAGCAAGACTTCGGCTTCTACCTCTGTGAGAGCCTTTTTAACCGCTTCATAGTCAGCAGCTTTGTATCGTCCGGGGCGAAGACTCTTTAACCAGCTTTTATTGTGCATGCCAAGCCGGCCCAGCAGTACCACTTCTTCAACCGTGACAGGAAAATCACGCGGGAAGCTGGGGTGTTGTGATACATAACCAATGCGGTGACGTTTATTACAAGGGGTGTCGCCCAGTACCTTGATTTTGCCAGAGCGGGGCTGTAATTGTCCAAGTATCAGTTTCAGCAAGGTGCTTTTGCCACCGGCATTGGGACCCACAATACCCAGAAATTCACCATCGAAGACTTCCAGTGAAATATTTTCCAGCACGCTCATTTCATTATAGGAAAAATTGACCGAGTCGAGGCTAATGACAGGCTTCTGTTGATGCGGCATCACCATGTCTCTGCCAGTTGATGAGCGACCTGGCGCAAGTTAGGGATGTAGTTTTCCGAAAGTGGATCGATAGTGATGACGCGCCCGTTAATGGCATTGGCAATCTGGCCTGCCATCTGCTGGCTGAACTGTGGTTGTACAAAGACAGCTTGGATATCGTTTTGCTTTGCCTGTTTGATCAGTTGTGCCAGTGAATGGGCTCCCGGCTCCTTGCCTTCCTGTTCAACCACTACCTGTCTGAGATGGTAAGTGTCAGCAAAATATCCCCAGCCGGGATGAAATACCAGGAAAGACTTAGATTCATGGGGTTCAAGCAGGTGGTGAATTTCTTCATCAAGTTCAATCAACTGTTGCTGGTACGCCTTGCGGTTTTTTTCAAATTGCTGACGATACTCAGGGAGTAGCTCAGACAGGGCTTGTGAAATGGTTTGCAGTATCTGTTGAACAATCAGCGGGCTGGTCCAGATATGTGGATCCATTGAATTGTGATGGCGGCCATGCTGATCATGGTCGTCATGGCCATGATGATGTTCCAGTGAGCGTAATTTCAGTCCTTTGCGCGTATCAATGACGTGCATCTCCGTGTTGGCTGCTTCAATGCGTTGCATCCAGCTTTGCTCGAAGGGAACACCGACCCGGAAGTAAATATCCGCAGCAGCAAGTTGGCTGATTTGGCGTGGTGTCGGGTTATAGGTTGCCGGGTTATGTCCCGGACGGACCATGTGGTGAACCTCGACCTGTTTCCCGCCGATCTTTTCTACAAATGTCTTTATTGGTGGAACGCTGACGAACACTGATAAAGGCTTGTTGGCCAAAGCCAAGCCAGGCAGCAGAAGCAATAACAGTAGTGAACGGATCATTTGGGAAACATGGATAATGTATAAAATGTAATATTATAACATTTTGTTTTGAGTTCCTATTGTTTTGTATTGCTGGGTCTCTGAATGGATGAGAGTTCTGCTATCATGTCTGCGTATCACTGAAATTATGACTCCTTATTCTCCTATGCCATTTTCACTCGCTCGCTTGCCCCGTATTGAATTCGGTAACGGCAGTTTCAATCAACTGATCCCTGCTATCGCCGGGTTTGGACATTCCGTTTTACTGGTTACCGGTGCCAGGTCTTTTCCTGAATCATCACGCTGGCAGACATTGCTGCAGCAGTTGTCAGAACAGGGAATGCCATACCAGCATGCGGTTATTCCAGGTGAACCTTCACCGGAATTGATTGATGATATTGTCCATCAATTTTCCGGGATGAGCATTGATGTGGTTGTCGCTATTGGCGGTGGTAGCGCGCTGGACGCCGGCAAGGCTATCGCGGGTCTGTTAAAGGTAAAGCGTTCGGTGATGGATTATCTTGAAGGCGTGGGACCTGAACTGGACTATGAAGGCCCTGCAGTTGCGTTTATTGCGGTACCAACAACGGCCGGCACAGGCAGTGAGGCAACCAAAAATGCGGTACTGAGCAGGCAGGGACTGGATGGTTTCAAAAAATCTTTCCGTGACGATAAGCTGGTAGCAGAGCTTGCCATCATTGATCCGGATTTACTGGCAACCTGCCCGCAATCAGTTATTGCTGCCAATGGTATGGATGCCCTTACGCAGTTGATCGAATCCTATGTCTCATTAAAAGCCAATCGCCTCAATGATGCCCTGGGTGAATCCGGTTTACGGGCAGCCAGGGATGGACTCATCAGATTGTATAAAACACAGGGACAGGATGTGCTGGCGCGAGAAAACATGGCCTTTGCCTCCTTGATGTCCGGTATCAATCTGGCACAAACCGGTCTGGGTTCGGTACATGGACTGGCCTCGCCACTAGGGGCTTTTTATCCGATACCTCATGGGGTGGTTTGCGGCACGCTGGTCGCCACGGCAACGCGTGTCAATATTGAAGCCATGCAGCAGCGGGAAGCGCATAATATTGCCCTGAAGCGTTATGCCAAGATAGCCGCACTGTTGATGCAGCGACATTATGCATCACAGGATGAGGCATTGACTGGTCTGGTCGGACTGCTTGAAAGCTGGACTGAGACCCTGGGGATAAACCGCTTGTCAGATTACGGTCTGAAAGCCGATGGTATTGATCATGTGGTGAAACATTCACGCGGCAGCAGCATGAAAACCAACCCGATAGTTTTGACTGATGATGAAATAGCATCGATAGTCAGTGAACGATTATAAATAAAAAAGCCATGCAGCGAAGGCTGTTCCAACATGATGATTTCAAATGCAGTCAAACTGGTTAACGGCAAGACCAGGCCGGTCGTCACACCTGGAGCATTTCAGTGAAATGAAAGGCAGCTAGTTCTCCTGAACGTATAGCAGGGTTTCGACGACTCCTGGAAAGTCGCTGGTGGCAACCGAACAAAGTCTCTCATCCCGGTATCCGGAAAAAGAGAAGGGCGCCACAGTAATATCAATGCCTGATTTCATCCGCAGCCGACTGTCTGGTCCTGTTGGCTTGTTCTTGTTTGGGATAAATGTTCCTTCAGGCAGATGTTCGGTGACAATGATGTACGGATAATGGCTGGCCTGTTTCAGAACAGCTTTTATTTCATTATTTTCCAGGTGCTGGAATACCTGGCGTATCAGCAGAAT
>JABDQZ010000319.1 GCA_013041975.1 Gammaproteobacteria bacterium | reverse complement strand
ATCATCTGCTTTGACTCAAGAAGTTAAACCTGAAATATCCAGTAATGCCATCAAACCAATGATTGCATTACCTTCTCAACAATCAACCCTTGAGGTTCCAGTTCCGGAAGTTGTTGAAACAGTAGAGGCTCCGCTTAACATTGCAGTAACCGAAACTATGGTTTCAGAACAAGTGCCTACGAAAGTGGTTCTGGAAAAGCTGGACGAGACATTCAGTGTTGATCCAGAGCCCGGAATGGCTGAAGAGCCCGTTGAAAAGGTGGTTCCTGTCATTGTTGAGAGCGTCAACCCGGTAGTTTCAGACAGTTCAGGCATTGTGCTTAAACTGACGGGAAAATCATGGATAGAAGTGCGTGATTCAACCGGTACTTTCAGACTGAACAGTCTCTTCAATGCCGGAACTGAGAAAACATTTGGAGGTGAGCCTCCCTACAGGGTTTTGATTGGCAATGCAGCAAAAGCTCGACTAATGGTAAACGGTGTTGCATTTGATCTTGAGAACCATAGTAAAGCCAACGTTGCAAGATTTACACTCGATCCTTCCGCGTTATAAAATCCACTGAATTCATGTAAAGCCTCGTTCTGGTTAACACAGGACGGGGCTTTCATCTATTTACAGACTAATTATTTCGGGAGCCAGAATGGCAAAAAATATCCAGGCAGTCAGGGGTATGAAAGATATCCTGCCCGACCAGACACCTCTGTGGCAATTTCTGGAGCAGCGGGTCAGGGCAGTGCTCAATAGCTACGCCTACCAGGAAATCCGTATGCCGACGGTAGAAAGTACCGATCTGTTTAAGCGTTCTATCGGCGAAGTGACCGATATCGTTGAAAAAGAAATGTATACCTTTGATGATCGCAATGGAGACAGTTTGACCTTGCGTCCTGAAGGTACCGCGGGTTGTGTACGTGCCGCTATAGAAAATGGTCTGCTGCATAACCAAATTCAGCGTCTTTGGTATCAGGGAGCGATGTTTCGACATGAACGTCCTCAAAAAGGCCGTTACCGCCAGTTTCATCAGATTGGCGTAGAAACTTTTGGTCTGGCCGGTCCCGATATTGATCTGGAAGTCTTGCTGATTACGACAAGAATCTGGAAATCCATTGGCCTGCATGGTCTGGAATTACAGATCAATACCCTGGGTACAGCGGAAGAACGTAAGGCTTACCGGGACAAACTGGTGGCCTATCTTAATCAGTACCAGGATCAGCTGGATGAAGACAGTCAACGCCGGCTGGGCTCCAACCCGCTGAGAATACTGGATTCCAAGAATCCGCAGATGCAGGAAATTATCAGCAATGCGCCCGCATTGATTGATGAACTGGGAGAAGAATCACGCCAGCACTTTGACTGGGTCTGTAGTGGGCTAAAAGCGAATGATATCAGCTTTGTCATAAACCCAAGATTGGTAAGAGGCCTGGATTATTACTCACGCACCGTATTTGAATGGGTGACCGACCGTCTTGGAGCGCAGGGTACCGTCTGCGCAGGCGGCCGCTATGATGCACTGGTAAGCCAGTTGGGAGGTCGTGAGACGCCCGCTGTTGGTTTTGCCATGGGTATGGAAAGGCTGGTAGCGATTCTTGAAGAAGAGGGCAGGGCTGAAGGTCTGGGGCACGCTGATGTGTACATGGTGCTGATGGGCGATAAAGCTGTCACTGAAGGTTTTCAGATCGCAGAAAAGTTACGCAGCGAGATACCGCAACTGGGTCTACAGGTTAACTGTGGCGGCGGCAGCTTTAAATCCCAGTTTAAAAAAGCCGATAAAAGCGGCGCGCGTTATGCCTTGGTGCTGGGTGACGATGAGCTAGAAAAAGGCATCATCAGTCTCAAGCCACTTCGAGACAAACAGGATCAAAAAGAACTGCCTTTGCAATCATTGAGTGATAATATCAGGCCATTATTGAAGAGTGAGGAATAAAGCGTGTTAAACAACACCCATCTTTCAGATGAAGAACAGGCAGAAGCGCTAAAACGCTGGTGGTCTGAAAACGGCAAATCCATTATTGGCGGTATCGTTGTGGGGCTGGGGCTGGTATTTGGCTGGCAGGGCTGGAATGAACATCAACGTAGCCAGTCTGAAATGGCAACCGCTGAATATGATCGTTTTCAGTTGAGTATCATGCAGTCTAATCTGGATGCTGCCCAGGTGCAGGCCAGCAAGATCACTGAGGATTACTCTGCTACAGCTTACGACTACTTTGTTGCACTGGACCTGGCCAAGGCGCTGGTGGCAAAAAAGGACTTTGAAGGTGCCAGAAAACAGCTCGAGCTGGCGATTGCCAGTGCTGATGATGACGGGCTGAAACTGATTGCAGAAGCACGTATGGCACGTTTGCTGGTCGCCATGAATGAAACCGATACGGCACGTGCTCTGGTCAACAATGCACAGGGAACGCCATTTGCAGGAGAGTTTGCACATATCGATGGTGATATTGCGGCAGTTGCTGGTGACAAGGCTTCTGCAGGAGTTGCTTACCAGAAAGCGCTGGATACTGGTGCAGGCAACAAACAGTTGCTCGAAATGAAGTTGAATGAAACCCGCTGACGGGTCTGGGAAATTATTGTGACAAGAGTTTTCGTTTCACTATTTACTGTGTTGCTGCTTGCCGGTTGCGGCACAATGGCTGATCCTACTTCCTGGTTTGATGATAACGTCAAGGAAGTCATACCCAACGAATTGACTGACTTTGAGAAAACCCTGCAAGTCAAAACCCTGTGGGATACGGATATTGGTTCTGGTACCGACAATCTGCGCCTCAGACTGATCCCCCGGGTTGACGGTGGTCGAGTCTATGCTGCTGATAGCGAAGGCCAGGTAAAGGCGTTCGACAGTCTCACAGGCAAGCGCATATGGGGAGTTGATCTTGATTTACCGCTATCTGGTGGACCAGGCAGTGGTGAGGGACTGGTTTTGCTGGGTACCTCGGATGGTGAAGTCGTTGCCCTCAGCGCAGAAAATGGTGAACAGCTTTGGAAAGCGCAGGTGAGTAGTGAAGTATTGTCAGTACCTGCAGCTGCATCCGGTGTTGTTGTGGTTCATAGCATCGATGGCAAACTGGTTGGATTGAGTGCAGTGGATGGCAAACCGTTATGGCTTTACAGTCGCAAGGTACCGGTACTGACATTAAGAGGTACCAGTTCACCCGTCATTAATGGCGGTGTCGTTTATACCGGTTTTGCCGGTGGTAAGCTGGTGGCACTCGATCTGCAAAACGGTTTTGTGCAGTGGGAGGTTTCGATCACCGCACCGTCCGGTCGTTCTGAGCTGGAGCGTAT
>JABDQZ010000314.1 GCA_013041975.1 Gammaproteobacteria bacterium | reverse complement strand
GGATGGTATTGAAATCCGTTACCTGTTTTATCCCAGGGCCGGTCGTGGCACAGAGTCCTATAAAAAAGCTGTCCGGGTTTGGTGTGCCAAGGATCGTCTTGAAGCCATGGATATTGCCAAAGCCGGTAATCCTGTGACAGGTAGCAATACCGATTGTGAAAATCCGGTTGATGACCACATGACCCTGGGTACATTGGTCGGTGTTACCGGCACGCCTGCACTGGTTCTTGATGATGGTCAATTGGTTCCTGGCTATGTGCCAGCCGATCGTCTGATCAAAATGCTTGACGCTCGTAAATAACCCAGCGCATAAATGGTTCACATAATTAGTTATGCTGCCAAGTCTGACAAGGGCCTGGTACGTCAAAACAATCAGGATGCTTTTCATGTTTCACTGGAACATGGCGTTGTGGTTGTAGCTGATGGTATGGGAGGTCACCAGGCAGGTGAAATTGCCAGCCAGGTGGCAATCGAGGCTATCAAGAGTGATCTTGAACAGGATCACTGGGAAGCCGAAGGTGATGAAATGCAGACCCTGCTAAAACTGGGGTCTGCAGTTGAAAAAGCCAATCGCCTGATACGGTCTGCATCGAGTGGTCGTCCTGAACTGCAGGGTATGGGTACAACTATCGTTGCCGGGCTGTTTCGGCTTGGCCGGGTTTTTCTGGCCCATGTAGGTGATTCCAGAATCTATCGTCTCAGGGGAAATAAACTCCAGCAGATCACCAATGATCATTCCCTGGTGCAGCAACTGCTTGATGCAGGCACCTTCAAAACCGAACAGGAAGCCGCTCAGGCTGGTATAGGCTCCAATGTGCTGACACGAGCACTTGGAATTGAAGACCAGGTTGAAGTGGATGTCACTGATGAACTTCTTGAAGCTGGCGACGTGTTTTTATTTTGTTCAGATGGCTTGACCAGCATGCTGCCTGACAATGATATCGAACGTTTGGTTAATCATTATTATCCAGACCTGGAAGCAGCTGTTGAGCGCCTGGTTGTTGGTGCGCTTTCTTCTGGTGGGCTTGATAACATCACCGTTGTGATGGCTCAGCCCGAGATCGAGGGAAAATAAACAGCATTATTTCTTAGGGTGTTTCTCATCTTGCCGGGTTTCCTTGCAGCTATTCAGCGAATATTTAAATCCTGTCAACCAAGTTTTCTCACATGCTGGACTGTTAAAAGACGTTGTATCAATTATCGATACTGAGCAGCCGTTATGAATTCCCCAAATGACTCACACCAGACAATAACGCTGGTGAATTTCCCCGGATCAATTGAGCCAGGAATTTCAACAATAAAGTTATCAAACGTCCTAACGTCGCCAACCTGAACCATTTGGCTTTTCAGTCTATTAAAATCAATTTCGGTTTCAACGAATTCAGGCGATAAGTAGAGCTTGTAATCCGGCCCAGGCGCGAGCTTGCCCATTAGCGTGATGTGTTTTGGACCTACTACCACCCGGCCATCACCCCAGTGAAAGGCATCGCTATCTTTCAGGTCTTTTATGAAAATAGCTGAATAACGGGAATCAGTGGTTATAGACCTGATTTCTGCTTCTGTAGGTGAAGCTGGTGCAGTCAAGATCGGTAGCGTGTATATCCCAAGCGCAAAGCCGATGACGCCGATCGTCGCATGTGATGCCAATAGCAAAATAGATTTCTTGATGTTCACTCAGTATCCCCTGTCTCCCGTATTGTACAGGACCCAGCGCTTAAAGAAATTCTTTCACTTGAGAGGTGGCAGAAGCGGCATATCATCAGCTCAATTTACGCTTGACTAGACCTGATAATGTCGCAGGAACCGGTCACTCCAACAAGGTGTTATTTACTCACTGAAATGCCAAATTTCATTAATATTAGTGATCAAGGGTCTATAATTATTGTATTGGAATCATACATTAAGAGGTTTCGATTCATGCTTTTATCCCGTCGCGACATACTGCAGCTCTTATTGCTCACGCCGTTAATTCAGTTTTTTTACAGCAAACCGGCTAAGGCGAGTGATAATTTTCCTGAAACTGTCACTGCGCTCAAGGAAGGTCATAAGGCGGAAGCCACAGCCCATCAACGCTATGTCTTGTTCGGGCGTCTTGCCCGTGAAAATGGCTACGCGGGTATTGCCTATCTTTATACCTCTCTTGCTTCCTCCGAGAAAATCCATGCCGAGAACTACAAACGCATCCTTGGGGCTATGGGTGTTAGCGTAGAGTTACTTCCCGAGACAAGCATTCCAATTGGCGATACCAAGGAGAACCTTATTTATGCTGCCGAGCGTGAACTAAATTCCATAAACATCACTTACCCGGCGATCCTCGAGAAAATAAAAGCTGAGAGCAATGTCGATGCCATCAAGGTCGTTGAATATTCATGGTCGTCACATAAACAGCACCTGGATATCATCAACAAGATTCGCCGGTGGTCACCCAGCTTTTTCGAGACTGTTGCCCGCAAGATCGACGAGAAGACTGATCGATATTTCGTGTGTGAGATATGCGGCTCTACAGTAACAGAAACTCCCCAGGACAAGTGCCCGGTCTGCCAGCAAGCAGCCACTAGCTACCGACTAATCAGCCCCGAGGAGTTCATGGGTTGAACTGCACTTGTTTGTAAAGCTGGCTGACAGCTTTTAGGATTAGGTCTCGCTTGGTCACCTATTCAGGTGAAAAGATGGATTCCCTGCGGGGTTTGTAATTATTATTGAGAGGATGTTCATGGAGACTCAGCATCACGAAAAGCTATCGGAACAAGAACGTAGAATTTTGGATTTGGCGAACGAGGTTCTTGAATACCGATCAAATATAAACGATCAGCACTATGAACAACTTACTGAGTGGGGCAACACACTTGCAGATATTGCAGAAAAGATTTATGCAGCACGAATAAGTATAGTTTCATCAGTTTGATTTAATGTCGGTCTGGATTTTACGGAGTATAGGATATGAGCGCGTGTGAATGGATCACTGATAAGGAAACTGGCGACTTGATTATGAGATGTCATGACAACAAAGAAAGAGCGAGAGTTCCTAAAGCCGTAATCAATGCAACTATCAGTTCTATTGATCAAACCAATACTGTTATCGAGATGCTAAAAAGTGACGTGGAGAAGGGATTGAACTGTAAAACCAAGGAAGAAGCTCATGAATGACTGTTGTTCATCCTCTGGTGCTGTTACAGCGCCAGGCAATGAGGATGATTTAATGCTTTGTTATTGCTTTGGTTTCACCAAGCAAGATTACAAAGATGATCCTTCAGTAAGAGATTATGTTATAGACCAAACCAGGTCAGGAAACTGTTCCTGTGCGACTAAAAACCCTTCTGGACAGTGTTGCCTGAAAGATTTCCCTAGATTGAAATAGACTGTTTGCAAAAAAACTGTGATATCCCAAATCACCCTCTGGGCAATTGCTTTCAGGGATACCTTTTCAGTAAACCAATACCAGCCAAGGATTTTCAACCGAAATATATCGTGTAGTCGCCTGTAAGAATTTCGTAAAAGCCTAGGGGTTACAACTTGTCTTTCATATCAAACAACAGATCAAGCGCTTGCTTTGGTGACAGGTTGTTAAGATCTGTCTCATCCAGTAATTTTTCAACTTCCGAAGGTTCCTGTTTTTCACAGGGTTCAAATAAAGAAAGCTGGTTAACGCGATTGTCAGCATCGGCCTTGGCAGACTCTTCCAGTTCCAGCAGTCTTTGTCGTGCCTGTTTGATGACGTGTTTGGGAACGCCGGCAAGTGAGGCAACCTGCAAGCCATAGCTTTGACTGGCCGGGCCGTTTTTCACCGCGTGCATAAAAATAATTTCATCTCCGTGTTCAAGAGCATCAAGATGAACGTTACTGATGTTTGGATAAGACTCGGCCAAAGTCGTCAGTTCGAAATAGTGAGTTGCAAATAAGGTATAGGCCTGTATTTTACGAGCCAGTTCTATGGCACAGGCCCATGCCAGTGACAGGCCGTCAAAGGTACTGGTGCCGCGACCAATCTCATCCATCAATACCAGTGACTGAGAGGTGGCATTATTCAGAATGGTTGCCGTTTCCTGCATTTCCACCATAAAAGTTGAGCGTCCACCAGCAAGGTCATCTGATGCGCCGATCCTTGAAAAGATGCGATCAACCGGCCCCAGTGTGGCCTTGTCGGCTGGAATAAAGCAACCAGCATAGCCCAGCAATACAATCAGCGCCGTCTGTCGCATATAGGTCGATTTACCACCCATGTTGGGTCCGGTAATAATCAGCATGCAATTGTTGTCGTTGATTTCTACCGGGTTGGGTACAAAAGCTTCTTCATTAACCTGCTCGACAACAGGATGGCGGCCTTGAGTGATAGAAAGTCCAGGTTTTTCAGTGAAAGCAGGGCGTGACAGGTTTAAGGCTTCGGCCCGTTCTGCGAGGTTGCAAAAAACATCCAGCTCGGAAATTTTGTCGGCCGTTTCCTGCAGGGAAATGACATCCGGCAGCAGCTTCTCAAGCAGTTCTTCATACAAGCCTTTTTCGCACGCGAGGGCGCGTTCACGCGCAGACAGGACTTTGTCTTCAAATGCTTTAAGCTCGGGCATGATGAAACGCTCCGCTGCCTTGAGTGTCTGTCGGCGAATGTAATCGGCCGGAGCATTGTCAGAATGCGTGCGACTGATTTCAATATAGTAACCATGAACACGGTTGTATCGCACTTTGAGTGTTTCAATACCGGTACGTTTTCTTTCGCGTTGCTCAAGATCAATCAGGAACTGATCGGCATGTGTAGAGAGGTTACGTAGTTCATCCAGCTCTGCATCGTAGCCTTCTGCAATCACACCGCCATCACGGATAACGACAGGTGGCTGTTCGATGATCGCAGCCTGTAACAGGTTGGCCTGTTGTTCATGCAGCGATAGTGCCTCGCCCAGCGATTGCATATGGCGGTCTGCTGATGAAAGCAACTGTTGTTGTATTTCAGGTAGTGCTAGGAGTGAGTCCCTGAACGTTGCCAGGTCGCGAGGTCTTGCTGTTTTCAGTGCCACTCTTGCGAGGATACGCTCCATGTCTCCGATGGCATTCAGTTCAGTCTGTAATGTTTCATAACTATCCTCAGATAGCAGGCTTTCAATGTTGTCATGACGAAACTGGATCATGCCCAGGTCGCGAACCGGTTGGTTCAGCCAGCGGCGTAACAGCCGACTGCCCATGCTGGTTGAGCATTGGTCAAGTAATCCAAGCAGGGTATTGCTTGCGTCCCCTTTGCTATTGGTGTCGATTTCCAGGTTACGCCGGGTTGCGGCATCAATAATGATGTAGTTTTCATGGCGCTCAACTTTGAGTTGTTGAATGTGAGGCAATGTTGAACGTTGTGTATCCTGCACATAGGCCAGGATGCATCCGGCAGCGCGTATGGCTTCGGGCATGTCTTCACAGCCAAAACCCGCCAGGTCTTTGGTGGCGAACTGCTTGATCAGCAGTTGCTCGGCAGTATCCGCATCAAAGTGCCAGGCCGGTCGACGTGTGACGCTCATTCCGGGTAAAGGTGTGAAGGCAGCTTCATCAGAATCCGGTAACAGGGTTTCTGCCGGTTTCAGTCGTTCCAGTTCACTCAGCAGAGCTTCTTCACTGCCAAGCTGCTGTAAAATAAATTCTCCGGAAGACAGGTTGATGCTGGCAAGACCAAAGCGTTGCTTGTCAGTTGCAGGAAAAATACCGCATAACAGGTTGTCCAGGCGTTCCTGCATCAGGGAATCATCAGTGACAGTTCCCGGAGTCACGATACGCACAACCTGGCGCTCAACAGGTCCCTTGCTGGTGGCCGGATCACCAATCTGTTCACAGATGGCGACAGATTCGCCAAGCTTTACCAGCTTGGCCAGATAGTTTTCAGCGGCATGATAAGGGACACCACACATGGGAATGGGCTGGCCATCGGTCTTGCCGCGTTTGGTCAGCGTAATGTTTAGCAGGCGTGCTGCTTTTTCGGCATCTTCAAAAAATAGTTCGTAGAAATCCCCCATGCGATAAAACAGCAACTTGTCACGATGCCCGGCTTTTATCGCCAGGAACTGTTGCATCATGGGCGTGTGCTTGTTGTTCTTATCTTTGCCGGTTTTGCTCATGGGGTATCGAATTGTATTAGTTATTGCTTAGTCAAGCAGATAACGAACCGCAAAACCATCTGAGTCAATGCGCACAATTTCAGCCTCAATAATCGGTGCATCATCAATGTCGATGGATTGAATGGTCACTTGATCAGCCAGTTCCAGGCCGATTTCGTCTCTTGTTAGCAGGTAGGCGCCAGTGTGAGACATATCCCGGGTTTTCAGGATGTGTTCTCCGGCAGTAGGGTGAGTCATACGCACGCCGGCGCGGAATGCTGTGCGCGTATCTGAACGTTTTTCAGCCATGATGGATGAGCCTCAATAATTAACCAGTTTTTTTGTCAACAGAACAATAGCCACGATGATAATGATACCAAGAATTTTTTCCATGACTTTGGGGGTAGCTTTGAAAGAACCGAAAAACGATCCAGCTGTGCCACCTATCAATGCGGCGGCGATCAAGGGGATGTAATCGGTCAGGTCGATAACATTGTGCTGAAAACGGGAGGCCAGGCCGGCCAGTGAGTTTAGCCAGACAAAAATTGCACCGCAGGCAGCAGCCTGTTTTTCATTGCCAAGGCCGAGCACGATAATCAGGGGAACCAGGTAAATGCCGCCACCAATGCCGACGATGCCAGCGATCAATCCCAGTATTGAGCCCACACACAGCGAAATGATGATTTTCTGAAAGCTATTAAGATTCAGTCTCAGGCGGGTGCTTTGCAACAAATAGATACGGGCAGCAACAAAAATCAGGGAAACCAGCAATACCCAGTAAAAGACTGTGGCCGGGATATTCAGTGACCCTCCCAGGTAGGCCATCGGTATGGACGACACCAGAAACGGCAGGATCAGTTTTATGTTTCCATGTCCATTGCGTAGAAAGTTGTAACTGCTGATGGTGGTGACCATCAGGTTGAGCGACAGGGACACTATGGGAATTGCCAGCGGGCTCATGCCGACTATGGCCATGAGTGCGGTATAGGATGAACCACCGCCGAGGCCAACCGATGAATAGGCGAAAGCGACGATGAAAAACAGTGCTGGTAGAAACCAGGCTGATGTAAGAATCAGATCCAGTGTCATGTCAGGGTTTCTGGATGAAGACTGCCGCTCACGCGGAAGGAATAATAGCTATTTTTCATCCATGCGCGGATACATTTGTGCGAAATTGCATGGGCGGGTACGAATGTCCAGTTGTTCTTTGAGAACGCTTTCCCAGCCAGTTCGGCATGCTCCGGTTGAACCTGGCAGGCAAAACATCAGGGTTTTATTGGCAAGCCCGGCAACGGCGCGTGACTGGATGGTGGACATACCGATGTCTTGCAGCGATACGGCGCGAAACATTTCACCAAAGCCTTCTATGGTTTTGTCAAACAGGGGAGTAATGGCTTCAGGTGTACTGTCCCTGCCTGTCAGGCCAGTGCCGCCGGTACTGATAATGACTTCTACGCCGGGGTCTGCAATCCAGCGGGAATAGATTTCACGCATATGATAAATGTTGTCAGCCACGATATCACGATCGACCAGTTCATGACCGGCATCGAGCAACTGTTCTTCCAGGTAATCACCAGAAGTGTCATTTTCACGGGTGCGCGAGTCAGATACCGTCAGGATGGCAATTTTCAGCGGTGAAAATTCGGTGGCGTGAGCATGGCCCATATCTAAACTCCGGTCATAGTGCTAAATCAGGACGCTCTTTATAAAGCATCATGGTGGCATGATGCAAAACAATTTACTGTATGATGCATTGCTATGAACCAGAAACTGAAAAACTCGATTCTGTTTCGCGTTGCGCTGGCGATGGCCGCTATCGTCTCCCTGTCGTTTGCCGGCATGTTCAGTTCAGTTTTTATTGCCCAGACTTCCGAAGGGTTTGCTGCCGCCATTAACCAGGCAGGCACCTTGAGGATGCAGTCTTACCGTATTGCCAGCAGCCTGGTGCATCACCTGGCAACAGATACGCCTTATTCGGAAGCAGCAACCAGGCGTCTCGTTGAGGAATTTGAACAGCGATTGCTGAGTGAGCGTATTCATCATGTTGTCTCTGAAGATGGTAATCCCGTGGTTTTCCTGGCTTACCGGGTAGTAGAAGACCAATGGAGCAATATCATGAGGCCGGCTCTGAATAATTATATGCGTTCTACCGATATTGACCCGCTGCTGCTCGATCTGCAGCCAGTTGATGATGCCCGTCAATTTTATCTTTCCAACGTGGATGGTTTTGTAGACAACATTCATCTGTTGGTGAAGGCGCTGGAGATTGAAGCCGAAAACAAGATTCAGCAGCTGAGAATACTGCAGATATTTATACTCATACTGACCCTGATCGTTATCGCCATCATCATGCGTTTTATGCAGATGAGCGTGCTGTCGCCGTTAAAAAAACTGATGTCTGCAGCCAGCGCCGTCAGGAAAGGGGACTTCAGTGTGCGAGCTGCTGTGAAAAGGGATGATGAACTGGGGCGGCTTGGCACAGCATTCAATACCATGTCCGAGAACCTATCTGAAATGTATGCGGAACTGGAACACAGGGTTAAACAGAAGACAGCCGACCTGGAACGTACCAACCGTTCACTGGAACTGTTGTACATGACAGCCAAAAGGTTGAGTGAATCACCCATTTCACAGGATGTGATGACGGAGGTGATTCAGGATATTGAAGAACAAATCGGGATTCTTAGCGGCACAGTTTGCCTGGGTAAGCCGGGTGATCCAGTTGCCTACCGCATGGCTTCTACAGGACAGAACACGACATGGAATGTCAACGAGGGTGATGCGCTGAACTGTGAACGCTGTTTTGGAAAAGGTGAGGCACATACTTTCAAAGTACGGCTTGGAACGCCTCGCGAGCATTCGGTTTATTCAATCCCGATTGTCGACCAGGATCGCCAATATGGCGTTCTGCTGGTCGAGTTGAATAGTAACGATAAACTGGATGACTGGAAAAAACGCTTGCTTGAAACCGTTGCCAGTCATATTGCTCTGGCGCTTAACATGACCGAGAAGGCTTCCCAGAGTCGAATGCTGGCTCTGTCGGAAGAGCGTAGTGTGATTGCCAGGGAACTGCATGACTCACTGGCTCAATCGCTTTCTTATTTGAAGATACAGGTCAGTCGTCTGGAAAAATCCATACTCAGCGAGGCTGATATGAGGCAGAGCCTGGATATCAGTGATGGTATACGCGATGCTCTGAATGACGCTTATCGTCAGTTAAGGGAATTACTGACAACCTTTCGTCTGCGCATTAATGAAGCTGGACTGGCGGCAGCGCTGGAAGAAACCGTGCGTGAATTTGATGATCGCAGTGATGTCGATATTGAACTGGTCAGTCGCATTGGCAATTGCCAGTTCGGTGCCAATGCGGAAATTCATCTGATTCATATTATCAGGGAGGCACTGGCCAATATCCTCCAGCATGCCCAGGCCAGCAAGGCGCGTGTGCTGCTGCAGTGCGATGCCGAAGGTAAAGCAACCCTGCTGATTGAAGATAATGGTATTGGTCTGCTTGAAAAACAGGCGCAACAGCATCACTATGGCCTGACTATCATGCAAGAGCGTGCCGGGGGACTTGGCGGGAAACTTGAGGTAAGCCATCCCGACGCAGCTGGAACAACCCTTAAACTGACTTTTGAAATCTGAACATGGAAACTGAAGTAAGCTACACCGTCATTTGTATTGACGACCATCCTCTGTATCGCAAGGGAATTGCCGATTTACTGGACATGGATGATGAACTAAAACTGGTCGGAGAAGCGGCAGATGGCCAGGAAGGGCTTAGACAAATACAGGTGTTGAATCCCGATATCATTTTGCTGGACATCAATATGAAAGGCATGGACGGTCAGGAAACACTCAAGGCAATCAAGCAGTACAATGCAGACACTCATGTGTTGATGATGACAGTTTCCGACAGTGAAGAAGATGTGGTTACGGCGTTGCGAAACGGGGCTGATGGCTACCTGCTTAAGGACATGGAGCCGGAAGACATGCTCAAGTCGATTCACAAGGCCTTGCAGGGTCAGATCGCCATCAGTGAACGCTTGACCCAGTTGCTGGCTTATGCGCTGCGTTCGGATGGTGACCCGCCGAATGATGTGAAGGTCGCGGGACTGACGGATCGCGAATGTGAGATTCTCAGGCACGTTGCCAAAGGTGAAAGCAACAAGACCATTGCACACAAGCTGTCTATCTCCGAAGGCACGGTAAAAGTGCATGTAAAACATGTCCTCAAAAAGCTGAATTTACGCTCCCGGGTTGAAGCGGCAGTTTGGGCGCTGAAGACAACTGATCTGGATCAACAAAAGTGAAGTAAAACTGGCTTGCCAATAGCTGTATAAGTAACTGCGCAACTAGTTATTGTTCATCTATTCAATTACTTACATCCTTGCGTACTCCCTTGGTGGTACGTGTGGCTTACTACCTATTCGGTAAAGAAAATCCTTTCTGCGTGGAGTATTAATATCCCATCGTTTCCTCGGGATAACCCTTAAAGAGGTCTTGAAAACGCATGAACAGGATGCAATTCCTGCGTGGCAGAACGGATCAGTTCAGGCCGCCGTGGGCAATTGACGAATCACGCTTTGTCGAACTCTGCAGTCGTTGTGATGACTGCCAGTCTGCCTGTGAAGAAAACATTATTGAAAAAGGCCATGGCAGCTTTCCTGTTGTCAATTTTCAAAAGGGAGAATGCAGTTTCTGTGGTGATTGTGTGGAACATTGCAGTACTGGCGCTTTGCAAAAACAGCCATTTCAGGCCAATGAAAAGCCCTGGATACTCAAGGCCTTCATCAGTGAAAAATGCCTCAACAAACAAGGCGTAGTTTGTCGCAGTTGTGGTGATAGCTGTATGGAACATGCCCTTAAATTTCGTCCCCAACCTGGTGGAAAACTAACCCTTGAAATCGATTCTGAAAACTGTACCGGTTGTGGTGCTTGCGTTGCTCCATGCCCGGAAGAAGCTATAGAACTAAAGGAGGCTTCATGAGCGAAAACTATAACGTGTGTGGTGTTTTGGTAATGGCTTCACCGGAATCAGGGCCCGTGGTTGAAACCGCGCTCAGAGAAATCGAAGGTGTGGAAGTGCATGCGAATAACAACGGTAAGCTGGTGGTTACGGTAGAAGGACCCAACAATCGAGATTTTGCAAACAAAATCAGCGATTTTTCCAATATTAAGGGAGTGCTTTCCACCTCACTTGTTTACCACGAAATAGACACAGAACAACCATCAAACCAAACAGCGGTATCTGGCCAGGAGTTATCACAATGAAACAAACTCGACGTGACTTTATTAAAACAAACGCAATTGCTGCAACAGCGGCTGCCGCAGGTGTAACCATTCCGGGCATTAAGCAGGCAGTGGCTGCTGACAAGGATATTCGCTGGGATAAGGCAGCCTGCCGTTTCTGTGGAACAGGTTGTTCTGTGCTGGTCGGAACCAAAAACGGCAAAGTGGTAGCTTCCCAGGGGGACCCGGATGCACCCGTAAACCGTGGTCTCAACTGCATCAAAGGCTATTTTCTGCCAAAGATCATGTACGGCAAAGACCGCTTGACACAACCGCTGCTTAGAAAAACCGCGGGTGCCTATGACAAGAACGGGGAATTTGAACCCGTCAGCTGGGATGAAGCTTTCACCATCATGGCCGATAAATGGAAAGCGGCCATCAAGCAATCCAATGAGGAAAATGCCGGTAAACCGGTTGATAAAATTACCTCACGTGTCGGTATGTTTGGTTCTGGTCAGTGGACTGTCTGGGAAGGCTATGCCGCTTCCAAACTTTATAAAGCTGGTTTCCGTTCAAATAATATCGATCCAAACGCACGTCATTGCATGGCTTCTGCGGTGGGGGCTTTTATCCGCGGGTTTGGCTCTGACGAACCCATGGGTTGTTATGATGATCTTGAGCACGCTGATGCCTTCGTGCTTTGGGGTTCCAACATGGCTGAGATGCATCCCATCCTCTGGTCACGCCTCACCGATACACGTCTGACCAAACCGGGTTGTGAAGTACACGTGCTTTCAACCTTTGAGCATCGCAGTTTTGAACTGGCTGACAATGGAATGATTTTTGAGCCCCAGACTGATCTGGCAATTCTCAACTACATCGCCAAGTATATTGTTGATAACGATGCCATCAACTGGGATTTTGTCAATGCACATGCCAATTTCACTAAAACACCTACCGATATCGGCTATGGTTTGCGGCCCACTGATGAGCGCGAGAAAAAAGCCAAGAATGCCGGTAAAGGCAAACTCAGCAAAATTGACTTTGAGGAATACAAGAAAACACTAGAGCCCTATACACTGGAATATGTTGCCAAGCTTTCCAAGGTGCCAGCTGAAAAGCTGGAAAAACTCGCCAAGCTCTATGCTGACCCGAACAAGAAAGTGGTTTCATACTGGACCATGGGTTTTAACCAGCATACCCGTGGAGTTTGGGCCAATGGTTTGACGTATAACATTCATCTGCTGACGGGTAAAATTTCCGAGCCCGGCAATGGCCCTTTCTCATTGACCGGTCAGCCATCTGCCTGTGGTACAGCTCGTGAGGTGGGTACTTTTGCTCATCGTCTGCCTGCAGACTACGTGGTCAAGAAAAAACCCCACCGTGATCTGGCTGAAAAAATCTGGAAACTGCCTGAAGGTACCATTCCTGGAAAGGTCGGTTATCACGCTGTTTTGCAAAGCCGTATGCTCAAAGATGGCAAACTCAACTGCTACTGGGTGCAATGTAATAACAATATGCAGGCCGGTCCAAACGTTAATGAAGAGATGTATCCTGGCTGGCGTAATCCTGAAGCCTTTGTTGTCGTTTCTGACCCGTACCCAACGGTATCAGCAACAGCGGCTGACCTGATCCTGCCAACAGCCATGTGGACAGAAAAAGAAGGCGCTTACGGTAACGCAGAACGTCGTACCCAGTTCTGGCGTCAACAGGTCAAGGCGCCTGGAGAGTCACGTTCAGATGTCTGGCAGACCGTTGAATTTTCCAGGTACTTCAAGGTTGAGGAAGTCTGGCCTGAAGAGTTGATTGAAAAAATGCCTGAATACAAGGGGAAGACACTCTTTGACGTGCTGTATGCCAATGGCCAGGTAGACGAATTTGCCAAACAGGACGTTACAGACGACCGGGGAAATGTCTATGACAATGACGAGATGGATCACTTCGGCTTCTACTTGCAGAAAGGTCTCTTCGAAGAATACCGTCGGTTTGGTTTCGAAGGCCCCAAGATTGGCCATGAACTGGCTGAATTCGATGCCTACCACAAAGCAAGAGGTTTACGCTGGCCGGTAGTTGATGGCAAGGAGACATTGTGGCGCTATCGAGAAGGCTATGATCCACATGTGAAAGCAGGTAGCAGTGTGCAGTTTTACGGCAAACCCGATATGAGAGCCAACATTATCACTGCGCCCTACGAGCCACCTCATGAGTCACCTGATGACGAATATGATCTGTGGATGTCTACAGGACGTGTGCTGGAGCACTGGCATTCAGGTTCCATGACCCGACGAGTTCCCGAGCTTTATAGAGCTGTACCTGATGCACTGGTCTATATGCATCCGGAAGACGCAAAAAAACGTGGTCTCAAGCGGGGCATGGCTGCCAAGATTGTAAGCCGTCGTGGAGAAATAGTCTGCCGGGTGGAAACCCGTGGCCGCAACAAGCCGCCTTTAGGTCTGGTATTTGTACCATGGTTTGATGCCAGTCGCCTGGTTAACAAACTGACGCTTGATGCAACGGATCCTTTGTCAAAGGAAACAGACTTCAAAAAAACTGCTGTCAAGATTTCCAGGGCTTAAGCTAAAGCGGCCGAGGTCCAGGGTCAAATGCCAAGCAGTCAAGACAATAAACCCACCAACAGATCGCGCAGGAGATTTCTGGCAGATACACTGCGCTCCGCGGTGGGTGTTGGACTGGTGTCCATGACGCTGGGTGTTTACCAGCGTCAGGCTATTGCCTTGCCATCGACAGCGATACGTCCACCTGGTGCTGGTGATGAAGAGCAGTTTCAGGGAGCCTGTATCCGTTGTGGTTTGTGCGTGCGAGACTGCCCATTCGATACGTTAAAGCTGGCTGAGCTGGGTGATGCGGTCGCTTTGGGCACGCCTTATTTCACCGCCAGAGATGTTCCCTGCGAGATGTGTGACGATATACCCTGTATCAAGGCTTGCCCGACATCGGCGCTTGATCATGATCTAACTGATATCGATAAATCACGTATGGGTTTGGCTGTCGTTGTTGATCAGGAAGCCTGTATTGCGTTCAAGGGGCTGCGCTGTGAAGTCTGTTTCAATGTCTGTCCGATAAGAAGTAAGGCCATTTCGCTGAATTACCAGCATAACGAGCGTAGTGGCAAACATGCCCTGTTTATTCCAGTCGTGCATTCAGATGCCTGCACCGGGTGTGGCAAATGCGAAAAGGCCTGTATTCTGGATGAAGCGGCGATCAAGGTGTTCCCTATAGCTTTGGCAAAAGGTGTATTGGGACAACATTATCGACTGGGTTGGGAGCAGAAAAAGCAGGCTGGAGAGTCGTTGGTATCTCCGGATGTTCCTCATGAATATAACCTTCCGGAAGGCATGCGCTATGATCATGCCGGTGAAGGACTCATTCAGGAACAAGCTACCGCGCCTGAAAACCTTGCTCCACCCTTTTCTGATAACCCCCTGGATACGCTCAACCGCAAGGGAGGCCTGTGATGGAAAAAGGCCAGTTTCCTGGAGCAGAGGCGGTTAAAGTAAACGGCTGGTTCAAGGCTAACCGCTTTCTATTGCTAAGAAGAGTGAGTCAGGTGAGCTTGCTGGCCTTGTTTCTTGCTGGCCCCTGGCTTGGCTATTGGATAGTCAAGGGAAATATGGCTTCCAGCCTGACACTTGATGTGCTGCCTTTAACTGATCCACTGGTTTTTCTGCAGGCAATACTGACCGGTAACCCTCCTGTGCAGGCTGGAATTATTGGTGCAGCAGTTGTTTTTATTTTTTATTTTCTGGTTGGGGGCAGGGTTTACTGTTCCTGGGTCTGCCCGATAAATATCATTACCGATACCGCTAACTGGCTTAGGCGCAAGCTAAAACTCAAAGGCGGAACAACTTTTTCCAGGCAGTCTCGTTACTGGTTATTGCTTGCCATTTTAATACTCGCCTTGTTGACCGGTAACATCGTATGGGAACTGGTCAACCCGGTCTCAATGGTCTACCGGGGTCTGATTTTTGGCATGGGTATGGCCTGGGGCATAGTCATTGCTATTTTCTTGCTGGATCTTCTCGTGGCTCACAATGCCTGGTGCGGTCATTTATGTCCGGTAGGTGCTTTTTACAGTCTGATCGGCAAATTTTCAGTTTTACGTATTTCAGCAGTCAATCGGCAGGCTTGTGATGACTGCTTGGATTGTTTTGCTGTTTGTCCCGAATCCAGGGTTATCAAGCCGGCTCTGAAAGGTGCAGACCAAAAGATTGGACCAGTGATTTTGTCTGGTCAATGTAATAACTGTGCACGATGTATTGATGTGTGTGCAAAAGATGTTTTCAGTTTTTCAACCCGTTTTTCCAATCAACTTCCGGAATCAAAAGAAAGCTCTAATCAGAGAGAGGTCATGTCATGAAAAAAACGCTATTAAATTTGCTAGCCCTGTTTATGCTTGTCGCTGTTTCCTCGGCATTATTTGCTGAAGTGCAGTCACTTCGTGGAAGTGTCATAGAGGCTGACAGTAACGTACCGGAAGTAAAGCCGTACTTTAAGGATAGACCGCCAATGGCGAGAGATTATTTGCAGCAGCCTCCTTTGATTCCTCATAAGGTTGATGGCTATATAGTGAACATCAAGCACAATAAATGCCTCAGTTGCCATAGCTGGAAGAACTACAAGCAACATAATGCGACGAAAATCAGCCAGACTCATTTTGAAAGTCGTGATGGAGCAGTGATGTCCAATGTTTCAGCTCGCCGTTATTTCTGTCAGCAGTGCCATGTGCCTCAGGCAGATGCCAGGCCGTTGGTTGAAAATACATTCAGTCCAGTAGATGCGATGAGAATTCAGTAATCTATTCACGTTGGAGATCACACATGAGTAAACAAATAAAAATCGCCGGTGCCTCCATAGGTGTGCTACTTGTGGCATTCGTTGTGGGTATATTTTTCTGGGGTGGATTCAACTGGGCGATGGAAGCGACGAATACGGAAGAGTTTTGCATATCCTGCCATGAAATGCGTGAAAATGTTTATGTTGAATATGTCAATACCATTCATTATTCAAATCGCACAGGCGTAAGGGCAACCTGTCCGGACTGTCATGTGCCAAAAGAATGGGTATACAAAGTCAAACGTAAAATTCAGGCAACCAATGAGCTATACCATAAAGCACTGGGCTCTATTGATACGCG
>JABDQZ010000313.1 GCA_013041975.1 Gammaproteobacteria bacterium | reverse complement strand
ATCCATAAAAGTCACTAATTATAGATTTTCCGGAAATAAAAAAGGGTGCCGGAGCACCCTTTCTCAAACCCTCAAAAACAGGAGGATTGCTTAGGCAACTGAATTAAAGTTCGAAGTCTTCCAGTTTTTTCTCTACTGCGACACCTTTCATGGTGACGTAAATAGGCATGCCATTATCGTCATACTCCGGATAGGCTTCACCTTTGATCAGTGGGTAGAGGTACTCTTTACACTTTTCAGTGATGCCGAAACCATCATCAGAAATAAAGTCCATAGGCATCATTTTCTCAACGTTGGCAACTTCGCTCAGAGGCGCTTCACCAATGCTCCATTTGTATGGAGAGGAAGATTCACGAACAACGGTAGGCATGATGGAGTTTTTGCCTTCCAGTGCCTTTTCGACAGCCGCTTCACCCAGTGCGTAAGCCTGTTCAACGTCAGACTCGGAAGCCAGGTGACGAGCAGCACGTTGCAGGTAATCAGCTACTGCCCAGTGGTATTTGTAGCCCAGGGCATCCTTGATAATATTGGCAACAACAGGAGCGGCACCGCCCAACTGGGCATGGCCGAAGTCGTCACGAGTACCCTGTTCTGCCAGGAATTTGCCGTCAGGCCAGTGACAGCCTTCTGAAACAACGATAGAGCAGTAACCGTGTTCTTTAACCTTGGCATCAACTGCAGCCAGGAATTTTTCCTGATCGAATTCAACTTCAGGGAACAGCGTAACAACAGGAATGCCGTAGTCTTCAACCAGTGCACCGGCAGCGGCGATCCAGCCAGCGTGACGACCCATGACTTCAATAACGAAGATTTTGGTGGAGGTGGCAGCCATGGAGCGCACATCGTAAGAAGCTTCCAGTGTGGAAACCGCGATGTATTTGGCTACTGAGCCAAAGCCCGGGCAGTTGTCGGTAATCGGCAGGTCGTTATCCACGGTTTTTGGAACGTGAATGGCCTGCACAGGGAAACCCATTTTTTCAGACAGCTGGGAAACCTTGTAACAGGTGTCAGCGGAGTCTCCGCCGCCGTTGTAAAAGAAGTAGCCGATGTTGTGTGCCTTGAAGATTTCAATCAGGCGCTCATATTCACGTTTGTTGTCTTCCAGACTTTTCAGCTTGAAACGGCATGAGCCGAAACCACCGGACGGGGTATTTTTCAGGGCTGCAATGTCTTCTGTAGATTCCTGGCTGGTATCAATCAGGTCTTCAGTGAGAGCGCCAATAATGCCGTTACGGCCAGCGTAAACGTTGGCGATTTTGTCAGGGTGTTTGCGGGCAGTTTCGATAACACCGCAGGCTGAAGAGTTGATTACAGCGGTAACACCGCCGGATTGAGCGTAAAATGCGTTCTTTGCAGTCATAGTCTTTCCTTTCGGGTTTTTATGAGTAGTCTAAATTTCGATACGGGCAAAAATTGGCGCGTATTCTTACAGAAATTGTGTGATTTAGCCAGTTGGTGGTGCTTTGGGTAAGATAATTGAAATTTTGCTTTAGTGGTGAGTTCCAGTAAATGTGGCTAATAACTACGTGAAAAATTAAATAACCTGCTAATTTTATTGACTTTGTAGGTGATCTGATATTAGCTTAGAAGTATCGCTGGGGTGAGTGAAGGGATATAACATATTGAATTGGTATGTTTTTTTCACTTGAGGAGAATAATAAATCAAGCCCCGACAACTATTAAAATAATGAATTTACTGGAAAAATTATGAGAATCATTCTTCTTGGCTTACCTGGTTCCGGAAAAGAGGAGCTGGCCAGAAGTCTTGCAAGTCACTACGAAGTACCTGCTTTAACCCTGGAAAGTACTCTTAAAGAAATAGCTGCCGAGAAAAATGAGCTGGGCAGACTGGTCAAGGAAGCCGCTTTTGCCGGCAAGTTTTCTGATGAGCTGATTATGGCGGCATTACGCATTCGTCTGGCCAGGCCTGATGCCGTTAATGGTTATGTACTGGAAGACTTTCCACGCACAACCGGACAGGCTGAAACGCTCGAGATTCTTATGAAGGGCCTTAGGAGGCCCATTAACGCCGTTCTCAAGGTTAATATCGAGTCAGATGACCTGATGGAACACCTGGTTGGACAGATAACCTGCCAGAATTGCGGTGAAAAATACAATATCTACAGTAATCCACCGATCGTGGAAGGCATGTGCAATATTTGTGGCGAACGTATTCGCCGTCGTCCCGACGATTATGAGGAGAATATTGCCAACCGTTTACGTAACTGTGAAATCATCATGGCTCCGCTCGAGCAATATTATTCGGCAAAAGAATTATTGAAACTGATCGCTGGAAACCAACCCGCAAAAAAAATGTTCAAGGCGGCAATCAGGTTGCTTGATAAACTGCCCAAAATTGAAATACCGGCAGATGATAACGCCCCAACTTTGCCAACCGACGAATCATTGTTGAAGGCCCTGGTACCACCGCGCCGTGATGATGATCAACCTCGTCGCAGAGGACGTCCGCGTCGCAAGAAAGCACCGGAAGCCGGAGTAGTGGCAAAAGCTCCAAAGAAAACTGCCGAGAGCAATTCGGAAGTGGTTGACGAGAAACTGGCTGCCGCCGCTTCCAGTGTAGTTGCAGCCCAGAAAAAAGAATCTGAGAAGTCCTCTTCTTCAGCCAAAAAGAAAAAAGCAGCTAAAGCGGAGAAGAAAAAAGACACCAAAGCGGAGACGAAAAAAGTAACTAAAGCTGAGAAGAAAAAAGCGGCCAAGTCTAAAGCCAGCAAGAAGTCAGTCAAAAAGGCTGAAGCAAACAAGAAAACGGTTACCAAAAAGAAAGTCGCCAAGAAAACAACAACAAAGAAAAAAGTAACAGCGAAAAAAGTTGCAGCCAAAAAAGCAGTGGTGAAGAAAAAAGTGGCCAAGTCTTCAAATGCCAGAAAAAAAGCTGTAGCCAAAAAGAAAGTGACTTCAAAGCCATCAACGGCCGTGAAAAAGCCTGGCACCAGCAAAACAACCGTCGCTAAAAAGAAAGTCCCCATAAAAAAGGTCGCGAAGAAAAAAGTCGCCGTGAAAAAGAAAGTCACCACCAAAAAAGTAGCGTCAAAAAAGAAGGTGGTCGCTAAAAAGGCAGTTGTATCAAAAAAGGTGGCGGCAAAAAAAAAGACGGCCAGGAAACCGGTCAAAAAGAAGACAGCAAAAAAGAAGGCTTCGCGTCGTCGTTGATCAATAAGGTTAGCCGGCTTTTCAAACGAAAATGATGCCGGTTATTCCGGCGTGCTGAATTTTGCTGCTTCATCGAAAGACTGGCGTGCACTCCATACCAGGTAGCCGCCCCACAATACCTTGACATTCTCATAGCCAGCCAGTTGCAGCATGTAGTGCGCTTTGGAAGACAATAATCCGGTTTCGCAATACATGATTACCGGCTTGTCCTTGGGGACTTCGTTCTTTCTTTTCAGAATTTCACGCCAATCGATATTCATGGCACCAGGAATATGGCCCTTGGCAAATTGGCCTGCATTTCGTGTATCAATAAAGACGAAATTTTCAACGCCCACACTGTTGAGCTGCTCACTGGATATAGTGCCATCGGCATAAGGGGCAAAATCCAGATACTCCTGCATGAATTCAAAGAGGTTTTGTTCATTGGCAGCCAGGTTGGCTGTTGCCAGCAATGTGATCAGAAGCAAAATAAGGCGAATCATGATTTTCAGCTCTCTATAGCTATTCGTTTAGTCACCAGCAATCGTCATTTTCTCAACCAGCCACGAACCGGTCTTGATACTGCCGGGGTTATCGGTGTCATTACCGGTAAAGGATAGCATTGAAAACATGTCTCGCAGATTGCCGGCAATGGTGATCTCGTCAACAGGATATTGAATTTCTCCATTTTCCACCCAGAAGCCCGCAGCACCGCGTGAATAATCACCGGTGACCGGGTTAACACCCTGTCCCATCATCTCGGTAACGACAAGACCGGTTTGCATTTCTCTAAGGAGATCATCAAAGGTTTTATCGCTCTGGCTGATAGAGAGGTTTCTGACACCACCGGCATTACCCGTGTTTGCCATGCCAAGCTTGCGGGAAGAGTAGGCGTCCAGAACATAGCTGTTGAGAATGCCGTTTTCAACAATTTTGCGAGCCCGGGTTGCTACGCCATCACTATCATAAGCAGAACTACCCAGTCCTTGAGCAAGCAGCGGGTTCTCGCTGATGGTGATGTGTTCAGGGAATACCTGTTGCCCCAGCTTGTCGAGCATAAAGGTGGATTTTCGATACAGAGAACTTCCTCTAATGGCATTGATAAAACTGCGTAACAGGCTGGGTGCCACATCGCTGCGGAAAATCACTGGTACAGTCCGGGTTTTCAATTTTCGTGGATTGAGACGGGCCAGTGTTCTTTCAGCGGTTTTTTTGCCAATACTTTCAGGAGTAGCCAGTTGTTCAGGTAGACGACTGGTGTCATACCAGTAATCACGCTGCATGCTGTTACCATCCTGTGCCAGTACGGAACAGCTTAATGAATGTCTGGTACTGGGATAGGCCCCCAGAAAACCGTGTGAATTGCCATAGACATGAAAGCCGCGGGCGGTATTGAGAGATGCACCTTCAGAGTTTTGAATCCTGGAATCGGTTTCCAGTGCGGCGGTTTCGCAGGCAAGAGCAAGATCAATGGCCTGGTCTACCGTGATATCCCAGGGATGATAGAGGTCAAGATCAGGTTGTTCAGCCAGCATTTCTTCGGCGTTGGCCAGGCCGCTGTATGGATCATCAGTTGTGAATCGTGCGATATGACAGGCGGCTTCAACGGTTTGTTTGATCGCTTCGGGGCTCAGGTCAGTGGTCGAGGCTGAACCTTTGCGCTGTCCGAAATAGACTGTAATACCCATGCCGTTATCACTGTTGTGTTCAATGGTCTCCGTTTCACCAAGGCGAACGGTGGTTGCAATACCATTAGTGGCGCTGACCCCCGCTTCGGCGGCGCTGGCGCCCTGGCTACGGGCCTGACTGAGAATGTCTTCAACAACCTGTTTCAACTGTTCGAGTTTTTCAGGCATCGGTGCCACCCACGGTCAGGTTGTCAATTTTCAATGTTGGTTGTCCAACCCCCACGGGTACGCTTTGGCCTTCCTTGCCACAAACACCTACACCGCTGTCAAGTTCCAGGTCATTGCCGACCATACTGATTTGTGTCATCACTTCAGGACCGTCACCAACGAGCGTCGCACCTTTTACCGGATGGGTGATCTTTCCTTTTTCAATCAGGTAGGCTTCGGAAGCTGAGAACACAAATTTGCCTGAAGTGATATCGACCTGGCCGCCACCAAAGTTCACTGCAAACAGGCCTTTATCGACTGAGCGGATGATTTCCTCGGGATCTGATTGACCAGCCAGCATATAGGTATTGGTCATACGCGGCATGGGCAGGTGGGCATAGGATTCACGACGACCGTTGCCGGTTGAACGGGTTTTCATCAGTCGAGCATTCATGGTGTCCTGCATATAGCCCTTGAGAATGCCGTTTTCGATGAGTACGGTATTTTCACTGGCAATGCCTTCATCATCGATATTTAACGAGCCGCGTCGGTTTTCCAGAGTGCCATCGTCAACCACAGTGCAGAGATCAGAAGCTACCTTTTCACCCATACGTCCACTGAATGCAGAAGTGCCCTTGCGGTTGAAATCGCCTTCAAGACCGTGTCCAACAGCTTCATGTAATAAAACGCCTGGCCAGCCGGAACCTAGTACGACCGGCATCATGCCTGCCGGGGCACTAACAGCTTCGAGATTGACCAGGGCCTGTTGCACCGCTTTGCGGGCGAACCCAAGTGCACGATCCTGCTCAAGAAAATAGTCAAGGCCGGTTCGAGCGCCACCGCCAGACGAGCCTTGCTCCCTTCTTCCCTTGTCTTCGACAATGACGCTGACATTGACGCGAACCAGCGGGCGAACATCACTGCTTAAATGACCGGAGTTTGAATAGATCAGCACGGTGTCATGTACAGCGACTAGACTGACGATAACCTGGGAAACGCGCGGATCCTGTTTGCGGGCTTGCGCATCCAGACTGCGCAAAAGTTCAATCTTTTGGGATTGTTCCATCGTGCCGAGCGGATTGATTGGCTGGTACAGGTTAGGTGAGACTGTCTGGTTGCTGATGGGCTGGCTTTTGTGTTGCCCCGCACGGGCAATAGCACAGGCGGTATTGGCTGCTTCCAGCAGGCTCGGCATTTCGATTTCATCAATGTAGGCAAAGCCGGTTTTTTCACCACTGACCGCACGCAATCCAGCGCCTTTTTCAATATTGAAATTACCTTCCTTGATAATGCCGTCTTCCAGAACCCAGGATTCCACTTTGCTGGATTGAAAATAGATATCGGCATAATCGACCTGGCGGGAAAGCAGGCCTCCCATGATCTGTTCAAGGTGTTTATCATCGAGACAGGCAGGCTCAAGAATCGCCTGGGTAGCAAGAGCAAGAGAGGTTGGCATTATTTTTCGCAGTAAAGTTTTCTGTGGTCAATACAAGGGAAATTACGTCGGGTATTGGTTAAAAAGTCGATGTCGATTTTGACACTCACCGAGCCGGGACCTCGTGGCACTTGTGCCAGTACAGAGCCCCAGGGATCAACGATCATTGAATGTCCATAGGTTTCGCGTCCGCTTAAATGGAAGCCTCCCTGGGCGGCAGCAATTACATAAGACAGGTTTTCGATAGCTCGTGCCCTGACCAGGGTTTCCCAGTGAGCCTTGCCGGTAATGGCGGTAAAGGCAGCAGGCAAAGCGATAATTTCCACCCCCCTGTCAACCAGGTTACGAAACAGTTCGGGAAAACGCAGGTCGTAGCAGATGGCAACGCCAAGTTTGCCAAACGGCGTATTAATGACGCAGGTTTCTGAGCCAGGTTCAATGGTCGAGGATTCGCTGTACTGTTCATCCGCTTCTACCAGGTGGACATCAAATAAATGAATTTTATCGTAGCGCGCGACCTGTTCACCGCGATCATTGTAGACCAGTGAAGAAGCGAAAACCTTGCTCTGATCACAGCATTCAATGGGGACGGTTCCTCCCACAATCCAGATGCCATGTTTACTGGCCAGTTGTGACAGAAAGTTTTGTAGCGGCCCGTCACCCTGCTGTTCCTTTATGGCGAGGACATCGCTTTCGGCTTTTCCCATGTAGGCAAAGTTTTCAGGTAAAACAATCAGTCCGGCATTATCGTTGACGGCGTCTTCTACCAGTTGTTCGGCGGTCAGTAGATTGGCACTGACATTGGGGCCTGTTGCCATCTGTATGGCGGCTGCTTTTCTTGTGTCGTATTTCATTTTAATACAAAGATGATGATAGTTACCTGAAAATATACAGGGAAGTCTGTTTCATTCAAACTTTAGAATACCCAGATCGTCCGGTTCTTCAACTGTGACTTTTTCGGGTATTTTCAGTTCAATAATATTTGGAGCCTCCCAGGAGCCGCTGATGGAATAACGGGTACGGGCAATTTTATCCACCTGCTTGCCAACCAGTTTCTGGGCCAGGTAGGCGATCGCCGCACCTGCCGGCCCCCCTGCAACGGCACCGGCAATGGTTATCGTTGATTGCAGGCTGGGAGTAACAGTGACCTGCTGCTCGTAATCCTGAATTGCCAAGCCTGTACGTCCATTCAGTTCAACGGTTGCAGCCGGACTTTTGATCATTAGATTGTCGGTGTATGCATTACCTGCATCAAGGACGAAATCAGCATTAATTGAATCAAAGGTAAAACCTTCCCTGAACAGGTCTGAAAAGTCCAGTGTCAGGCGACGATAAAGTGCAGCAACATTGAGGATACCAAGAATGCGTCCCATGCCGGGTTCAAAATCAAGAAAGCGTCCTTTTTCAACGATTATACCGAGTTCACCCGAAAGTGTATCGGTATTAAAGTTGTGCGGGGCTCCATTCCAGCTCACATGTCCTTCAAAAGCGGCCTTGCCCTTGTCGATTTGCGGAGTAAAGCCGAGGTTTTGTAATACCGTACCAAATTCACTGCTGTCCATTTTGAAATTGATCAGGGTGCGTTGTTGTCCACTGCTGTCTGACCATAGTCCGTTGCCGTCGAAATTAAGCAGTTCTCCATTGATCAGCAATTGGTCAAGCTTGATGTTCTGCTGTTTTTTGCTGGTTTGGACCAGCACTTTGCCGAATTCGTGGTCATTGATGATGAAACTTTTGATTTTCAGGTCCATCGCCGGAACATCTTTTGGATTGATTCCTGATTGCGCCTTGGTGTTTTCAGTTGAAGGCGTGTCGCCTTCAACGCTGAGTGCGGCTTTTTCAAGATCAATGATCAGCTTGCCGAGGGGATTAAAGCTGGGTATTTCAAATTTTCCTGTCAGTTCCTCACTGCTTATCTGGCCGACAAGGCGGCTATGATTTTTGTTGGCCTTCAAGCTGAATCCGGTCAGCGATAATTCGCGGTAGCTGAGCTTCTGGCTGCTTAAGTCGATTTTTATCGGCAAAGGGTTTTGTCCTTTAGATTTCATCAACGGCTGCCAGCTTAACCAACTGTCCAGTGCGAGGGTGTCAATGGTTCCGGTTAACTGGAACAGGTTATCGGTAATTTGCGGTGGTTCGCTGGAACCAAAATGCATAAGACCTGACTTCAGGCTGAAGGGTTTGCCTTTAGGCGTAAGCAACAGCAGTTTCGCTGATGCAATATCGTTGTAATTAAAGCTCAGCGGCAGTTCCTGGCCTGGCGTCAGGGAAGCCTTGACCGACAATGGCGCAACACTATTTGTGCGTTTTCCAAAGGGGGCAGGTGCATCAATCTGCAGGCCTTCAAGTGCTGAATAAACCTTTAATTGCGCAGCCGAGTCTTTCCTGGACAGGGGAGGGAGTGTCAGCCTGATATTCCAGTCGGTGGAGCCATTGATGATATCAACGGGAAAGTCCTGAATAATATTAGAGAGCTGGGTTGTATCAAGCGCAACTGTACTATCGAAGACGGTATTACGCTTATTGTCATGAGATACTTTTACCACAGCAGGAGAACCCAGAAATGAAGCGCTAAGCTTGTCAGACTCGAGACCGTCGAGACTGAACTTGAGGCGACCTTTAATTTTTTCCAGTTGCAGGTTCCAGTCAGCGAGTAACATCTGGTTGTTTCTGAATTCCACAGAACCATCCACGGCGTATTCGCCAATGTTTCCCAATGGAATGTCAAAATCCAGCTGGACTTTGTTGTTGCCAGTGAATGACAGTGCTTTTGCCAGCGTACCAAATTCTTCTTTCAGAGTAGTGGTGGATAGCAAATCCATGCTGTCCCTGATGGGGCCGGATGCGATGCCATTGACTTCAAGCGGTGAAAGGGGATTAAGAGAGTGGATATGCGCACTGGCTTGATGTATTTCACTATTGAGATATTTGGCACTGACGAGGTCAATATCCAGACTGTTGTTATGAAAGCGGACATGGGCGTCAACTTCCTCAAGTCGAGGCCATTGTTGAAGATAGTCAAGAATGACATCTTCTACATTAAACAAAACCTCAAAATGACCATTGTGTGTTTTTGAAAATGCAAAATCATCGGCAGGTCCCTTAAAAACAAAACTGCCTGATGTCACCGTGCCGCTGACGATGGCTCTATCCAGCCAGTTGACGAGCTTGTCATTCATAATGCCATATGGCAGGTATAAACCGGTACCGGAACCATCACCATTTTTAAAGTCTGTCTGTAAATCCAGATACGTACTGCCATCAGCGGGTATGTTGACAGACAGGCGCGTGGCAGTGGTCAGGTGAGGGGATATCGCCGTCAGGTAATCACTTGAAATATGAATGGCGTTTTCGGTTGAAATTTGCCACTTCAAATCACCCTGCAGTGAATTGAGTGGAACGGGCTCTCTAAACAGCGATGGATGCAGGTAGCGGCTATCTGTCGAGTCTATGGAAATCGCTCCGCCCTTCGAAGAAGCAATAAAAGTAGCACTGATGTTACTGGCTCCCGGTATCTTCTGATGCGGATTGATAGAGAAATTTTTCAATTCGCCCTGTGCAGACCAGTCTGAAAAGCCAGGGCTCCAACTGGCCTGTAAATCATTCACTATGCCGGTTATGTCCAGACCTGCCAGTTGTTCTGGTATCTGCTGTGCCAGAAAATCGACAAGCCGGGGCCAGATATCCAGGCTGATTTCGGAAACCCTGAGATAGGCCTGCTGGTCTTTTTCACGGGAATACCTTAGAGCGAGCTGCGTGGCATCGAGGCCTGGGGCATCCAGTAAAAAGTCCCGCAGGCTAAAGTGGTGGTTGCCATTATCGCCATGCCAGTGAAAGAAACTCTCGGCCCTGTTCAGGATAAACACTTTGTCCTGGTTGTTGGTCAGCTTGAGGTTTTCTAAACTGAGTTTGCCTTCTGCCATGTGGAAGTTGCCATTCTCGGCAGAAAGCCACAACTCGGTATGCATGGTGAGTTGTTTCAGTTTAAGGAAATCGGGTATCAGTGAGCGGACCCATTTGGCCGCCTGAAAATTTTCTGTTTTGATATAAAAATCACCTGAGAAATTTTCCAGTTGATGAGTTTCGGCTCTGAAATCAGCAGCGATCTGTATTTTCTGGTCATCCGTTCCAGGCAGGCTGAAAGCAAGGTCAAGCTGATGACGGGTGTTATCATTGCGAATCAGAAGATTAATGTGTTCAACGCTGGTCTTTGGCGTTTTTCCAGTAAGGTCGATCCACTCCAGCGCAGTGTCAGCCAATTGAATGCGTCGCATCTTCAGCAGGGGGTCAACGTTGAAAACGGTATCTCCTTTTTCGTTATCCGCACTCAGGCCTGTGACACTGATTTTGCCCGATTTATCCTGTATCAGCTGTAACCTGATGCCATGAAGCGTAATGTTCCAGGGAAGGAATTCACCTTTTTGAAGAATGGACTTAATGCTCAGGTCAAGGTCTATCCGTCTAAGTATCAGTGGTGCTGTCTGTACCTGGGTATTGCGTATCTCGATATTGCGGAGAATCAGCTTGGGGCCAAAACCCTTCCAGGAGGCATCAATATCACCAATGGAAACCCGGGTACCAATAATACGACTGGCTTCTGCCTGGATATCTGCCTTGAATTCCTTCAGATAAGGACTTGCCAGCCGTCCGATACTGACCAGCACGCCGACAAGAATAATAACAAGCATGAAAGAAACCCAAAGATGGTTTGCCAGCTTTTTGAGTACGGTGTTTTTTTTCAAGGTCACTATATGAGTACTACGTCGTACTGTTCCTGTGTATACAGGGCTTCTGCCTGCAGTCTTACCGGTTTACCTATAAATTGTTCGAGCTCAGCCAGGTTTTGTGATTCTTCATCCAGAAGTCTGTCAATCACTTCCTGGGAGGCAAGAACCAGTAATTTTTCGACATCGAACTGACGTGTTTCACGCAAGATTTCACGGAAGATTTCATAGCAGGCAGTTTCTGCGGTTTTTAATGAGCCTCGTCCACCACAGCATTGGCAGGGCTGACAGAGTACGTGTTCCAGAGATTCACGTGTGCGCTTGCGGGTCATTTCTACCAGGCCAAGAGAAGATACCTCAGTGATCTGTGTTTTGGCATGGTCGTGAGCCAGACATTTTTCCAGTGCGCGGATAACCTGGCGTTTGTGTTCATCTTCGCTCATGTCAATGAAATCGATGATGACAATGCCGCCAAGATTTCGCAGTCTGAGTTGTCGGCAGATGGATTGTGCGGCCTCCAGGTTAGTCTTGAAAATGGTTTCTTCAAGATTGCGATGACCGACAAAAGCACCGGTATTGACATCAAAGGTGGTCATGGCTTCTGTCTGGTCTATGATCAAATGGCCGCCGGACTTCAAATCAACCTTGCGTTCCAGTGCGCGCTGAATTTCATCTTCTACGGAATAGAGATCAAATATCGGACGTTGTCCTGGATAGTATTCTATTTTGCTGCTGATTTCAGGTATGAACTTGTTGGCAAAGTCCTGCGCCTTGTCGTAAGTAGACCTCGAGTCAATACGAACTCTTTCCACTTCCGGGCCAATGAGATCCCTGAAGGCACGTATAGCCAGTTGCAGATCTTCGTGTATCAGGTTTTTCGGACGTGTCGTCTGTTTCTTTGCCTGAATGGACTCCCACAAGCGAGAAAGAAACTGCATATCGGTGCGAAGTGAGGATTCATCAGCGCCTTCGGCAGCGGTGCGGGCAATGAAACCACCCTCAATTTTATTATCTGCGACATACTCATTGAGAATGTTGCGCAGACGGTTTCTTTCCTGCTCGTCCTCGATTTTTTGCGAAACACCGGCATTTTCAAGTGAAGGCATGAAGACCATATAACGTGAAGGTATGGACAGGTTGGTTGTCAGGCGTGCACCTTTGGTACCCAGAGGATCTTTGACAACCTGTACGATGATCTCCTGCCCATCATGAAGTAACTCTTCGATATTGTCTGGCTTGGGGCTGATTTTTGAATTGATGTCAGAGGCATGTAAAAAAGCCGCACGTTCAAGACCGGCATCAATAAAGGCTGCCTGCATTCCCGGAAGAATTCGACAAACTTTGCCTTTGTAGATATTGCCGACCAGGCCTCGTGCCTGCACACGCTCAATCAATATCTCCTGAACAACACCGTTTTCGATCAAGGCAACCCGGGTTTCAGGTGGTGTGACGTTGATTAATATTTCTTCGCTCATTGTGGGGTCTCACCACAAAGAGCACAAAAGATTCAAAGATTTGGTAGTGCTGATTGTTAGTTAGCTGTAATCCTGCATTGTCAATAAACCTTCATCTGTATTGTGCTCAAAGTGGTTGTTAAATTTATAAACTAAATACGTTAAATTCTTCTAGTAACTGGGCTGTTTCAAAAAGGGGCAATCCCATAATCCCGGAATAACTTCCGGAGATTTGCTTTATGAAAACAGCGCCTGATCCCTGTATGCCATATCCGCCTGCCTTGTCTGCAGGTTCTCCGGTTTGCCAGTAGCGCAAGGCCTCATTTCTGGTAATTTTTCTAAAAATGACCTCGCTCACTGACACGCGGGTTTTAATTGCCGCAGCGTCTTTGTTATTAGTAACGGCAATCGCAGTCATTACTTGATGAGCATTGTCACTGAGTCGTTCGAACATTGCCAGGAAGTCTTTCTCATTTTCCGGTTTTCCCAGAATCGTACCTTCACAGATAACGCTGGTATCGGCGGCTAATAAAGGATTCGACATATCTGTACGAAATGCGTTCAGTGCTTTTTCGATAGCCATGCGTAACACATATTGCTCCGGGTCTTCATTGTCTATAGGCGTCTCATCAACTTCAGCATGAACCAGTTCGAACTGCATGCCAATTTGTCGGAGCAATTCCTGGCGGCGTGGCGACCGGGAGGCGAGGTAAATCATCTTTATGCCCTGTGGTAGGGGTGATTGTTAAGCAGGCTCCAGGCGCGATAAAGTTGCTCAGCCAGAATGACGCGAACCAGAGGGTGGGGATAGGTTAATTTTGATAGTGACCACTTACTTTTTGCTGAGTCAAGGCAGTCACTTGAAAGGCCATCTGCACCACCGATCAGCAGGGCAATATCACGACCTTCTGAAAGCCATTTTTTCATTTCTGTCGACAGTGACTGCGTGCTGTATTCCCTGCCTTTTACGTCCAGTGCAATAACATCGCAGTTCCTGGGGATTGCTTTGAGCAGACGTTCTCCTTCATCCTGAATGGCTCTTTTCAAATCGGTGGTTTTGGCACGTTGCGCAGCGGCAAGTTCAATCAGCTTAACCTGACATTCACGTGGCATGCGCTTGATGTATTCGTTCATTCCCTCGTTCACCCAGGCAGGCATTTTTGTGCCGATACTGATGATATAAACGTGCATAAAAAATCAGTATTGCTGAAGAGCCTGTTGCAGGCGCTGTTGAACAGATTTTCGCAAGCTATCCGGAGCCTTGACGGTGACATCAGGACCATAGCGCAGGATATCCATAATAAGCTCTGTCGGGTTGCCGAAAGGGATTTTCATTTCGAAGCTGCCATCGTCAAGGAATTGCCCCTGCTGCTCAGGGTGCCATTGCTCGCGGCTGACCCAGCGCGCAATTTTTTCTGAAAATACCAGTATGGCGGTTTTATCAGCTTTCCCTGAAAAAATGCCATAGGAACTGCCAAAATAATCATTCAATTGCTGTTCTTCTATTTCATCGGCATTTTCCCCAAGAATGCGTGCCTTGGTCACCGAATCCAGCGCAAAGGTTCTGAGGGCCTCACGGATATGGCACCAGCCGTCCAGATACCAGTTGTCCCGGTAGTGAATCAGTCTCTGGGGTGAAACAGTGCGTGATTCGCTCTCATCTCGTCCCTTGTTGTAGTAGTCGATGAGTATCTTTTTTCGCTGAATGGTGGCGCCGGCAACCTGCTGGAAAAATTCTGAACCTGTGCGGCTGGCCATTTGCAGGATTCTGACACGTTGATAAATGTTGTTGGCCGTATCATGTTGAATCGACAGAAGTCGATCAATGCGCCCAATCAGGGGGTGTAGCTGCTTTTCAAACAGGCCTGGCTGAACGCTTGTCAGTAACTGCTGCACTGACAGCAGGGCATGGAGTTCGCTGGCATTGAACCAAAGCCCGGGTAATTCATAAAGTGCCTGTTGTTCGCCATCGTAATAATAACCATTACGCGAACGGTCATATTTTATGGGAGCATCCAGGTAGAGACGCATGTTGTCGATAATGCGTTTTGCCGTGGCGCGGGAACATTCCAGTTCCTGCTCAATTTTTTCGCGTGAAACCGGATAGCGGGAACTGCTGAGTAATTTATGGAGATCGTAAATACGGTCAAAACGATCCATAAGGATTCCAGGATATCTTTAGTTATCGTCAGTGGCTTTGTCGCCAACGGACCACAGCCTTTCCAGCTGGTAGAAGTCCCGGACTTTGGGTTGCATGATGTGAACGACCACGCCATTTAGGTCAACCAGTGCCCACTCGCCTTCAAGTGTGCCTTCGGTACCCAGTGGTGCCTGTCCTGCCTGCTTGGACTGAAAGGCGACACTTTCAGCAAGCGATTTAACATGCCGGTCAGAAGTGCCAGAGGCAAAAATCATGATATCGGTAATACTGGTTTTTCCACGTACATCGAGACTTTTTATATCCTGGGCTTTCATTTCTTCAAGCGTATTGAGAACAATCTGCTTCAGTTCTTCAGGTTCCATTCGGTCTCCAGTGAGGGAAAAGTAATCATCATTATTTTATCCTGTTCATGGTCATCTAGTCACTATAAAGCCTGTGCAGTCGTACCAGTCGAGCCACTGCTTCTGGAACGTATTCTGAAATGTCTTCGCCATTGTGAATCTGTCGGCGTATATCCGAGGATGAAATATCCATTTGTGGCACTTCCAGAGGAAGTATTTTGCCGGCTGGTGACTGAATAAACTCACGATGACTGCTGCAGGCATGGGTTTCGAGCAGCTCAAGGGTTGTTTCGTTGTTGTCTATCGGGTGGCCGGGACGCTGCATGACCACCAGGTTTGCCAGTTCAAGTATGCGATCCGGTTTGTGCCATTCATGAAAATGGTTAAAAGCGTCCGAGCCGACAATAAAGGCAATTGGCAGGTGTGGCATTTCCTTGCGGTACGACGTCAGTGTATCGACGGTATATGAAGGGGCTTTTTTTCGAATTTCCCGGTCATCGACGACGAAATCGCGATTGTGTGCCACCGCGAGCAGCAGCATTTCAAAACGGTATTCGGCGTTTGCAAAAGGTTGCTCGCGATGAACAGCCTGGCCTAAGGGTATGAGAAATATGCATTCAAGTGACAAGGCTCTGTGAACGAATTCAAGCGTTATGAGATGACCGTTGTGAACTGGATCGAATGTGCCGCCAAAAATACCTATCATGCGTTACTGACGTATGTGCCCGTCACCCAGTACGATGAACTTAACAGAGGTGAGTCCTTCCAGGCCAACAGGCCCCCTGGCATGGAATTTATCCGTAGAAATGCCAATTTCAGCACCCAGACCGTATTCAAAGCCATCGGCAAAGCGTGTCGAGGCATTGACCATGACTGAACTTGAATCAACATCTCGCAGGAAAATGCGTGCCTTGCTGTAGTTTTCGGTGACGATACTTTCCGTATGCTGCGAGCTGTGATGGGCAATGTGATCTATGGCCTGCTGCATGTCATTGACGATGCGGATGGATAAAACAGGAGCGAGATACTCGGTATCCCAGTCTTCATCGGTTGCAGGGATGCAATCACTGCCCAGAAGTGAGCAGGTTTTATCACAACCACGAAGTTCCACACCTTTTTCCAGAAGTGCGGAGCTGATTTTCGGCAAAAAGCTGTCTGCAACCGTTTCCGAAACCAGCAGGGTTTCCATCGTGTTACAGGTACCATAGCGCTGGGTCTTGGCATTCAGGGCGATATCAAACGCTTTTTTAGGGTCGGCTTCATCATCGATGTACACATGACAGATACCATCAAGATGCTTGATCACCGGTACACGCGCTTCGTTGCTGATACGTTCTATCAGGCCTTTGCCGCCACGGGGAATGATGACATCAATATAATCCGGCATGGTGATCATGTTGCTGACGGCTGAACGATCAGTTGTTGCCAGCACCTGGACAATATCGGCAGGTAATCCGGCTTCTTCCAGTCCTGCATGAATACAAGTGGCTATCGCCTGGTTGGAATGAAAGGCTTCCGAGCCGCCGCGAAGTACGCAGGCATTGCCTGATTTAAGACACAGTGCTGCTGCATCGGCAGTGACGTTGGGGCGTGACTCATAGATGATGCCAACCACACCCAGTGGTACACGCATACGGCCCACCTGAATACCGCTGGGACGATAATTCATGTCGAAAATTTCACCGATAGGATCATTCAGGGAGGCAATCTGTCGCAAGCCTTCGATCATGCCGTCGATGCGATCTGAGGTCAGTTCAAGTCTGTCAAGCAGGGCGGCATCGAGCCCCTTTTCCTTTCCGGCGGCCATATCTTTTTCATTGGCTTGAGTCAGGGTATCTCGGCTGTGATCCAGTTGATTCGCTATTGCCTGCAGGGCCTGGTCCTTGTCTCCTGTACTGGCGGCTGCCAGTATGCGGGAGGCATTGCGGGCACGCTGACCGAGGTCAGACATATAGGCATTGATATCAGTAATGTTTTCCATGTTGAAAGATAACGGGGTTAGATAGAATCAGCACATTTTAACGGATCAGGCCGTATTTTTCAGGGGATTTTTGCCGCTCATTTGAGTCACGATATTTTCGAACAACAGCCAGCAGTCCTGACGGCTCTGCCCCTTCAAGGCCATGTCGGCTTCAAGACATTGTTGCAAAAGGGACTGCCACTGTGACAGTGACAGGCGTTTCAGTCCATTGGATACCAGTGGCTTGCGTTTATCCCAGATTCGAAAGTCGGTGAAAACCTTGCTTAACGGAAAGCCGTCTTTTGAGGCATGGGCGATTTGTACCATCTGGCGAATTTCGCGTGATATCGCCCAGGATACGATGGCCGGTGCCGTACCTTCATTTTTCAGGCCATCAAGCATGCGAATACAGCGTGCAGTATTCCCCTGCAAGGCGGCATCGACCAGGCCGAAGACATCGAAACGGGCACTATCGGCCACGCTGGCAGTCAGCTGTTCCGCAGTAATAATGCCCGGGCCATGCAGCATCAGCAGTTTTTCGATTTCCTGGGTGGCTGCCAATAGATTGCCTTCCACGCGTTCAGCCAGCATCTGGATGGCTTCGGGTTCTGGGGTCAGTCCTTTCTGGCGCATCCTTTGTTCAATCCATGGTGGCAGGCGTTGTTCATTGACCGGCCAGACCTGAACAATAATGCCAACTTTGTCGAGTATCTTGTACCATTTTGAGCGGGTCTGTTGCTGGTCGACCTTGGGCATGGTGATCAGCAAAAGTATGTCTTCTGGGAGGTTCTCGCAATAGCCTGAAAGGGCTTTGCTGCCTTCTTTGCCAGGCTTGCCATTGGTAATACGTAGATCAAGAATGCGTTGTTCTGCAAACAGGGACAGGGTGTTTGATTCAGTTGTCAGCTCATTCCAGTCGAATTTTGACCCCGTTTCCATGATTTTGCGCTCGGAAAAGCCTTGTGAGCGTGCCGTGTTTCGAATCAGGTCTGCAGCTTCGCCCTGTTGAAGGGGTTCGTCACCGGTGATGACATAAACTGGTGCCAGTTTTTTTTTCAAATGCCCCTGTAGTTCATGAAATCCCAGGCGCATTAAAAAGCTACTGATATCTGGTCAAACATTTGATTTACCAGTTGCTCTTCCAGGCGCATGTAAATATCGTCTTCTTCTGTGGCATTGCCCAGTACCTCGGTTCTTGAAGCCGTATAGTAGCTGCTGCGCGCGAGCGTGGTGGGTTCGATCAGTACCGTGCCGTCTGAACGGCTGACCCGGTAGTTGACGCGCTGGATCAATTCGTATTCCGATACCTTGCCCGCGGTATTTACTGACAAGACTTTTCTTTCACGACTGGGACTGATGTGAATGGAATGATTAGCCGCAGTGCCATCGGTAATGTTGATTGAAGACTGGCGCAGAGCATTGCGAACCGTTCTGTAGAAGGGGCTGAACTTGCCGATGCCGTGGATGCTTACAGGACCGAATGAAGCAGGCAGGCTGCTGCTCTGTTTAAGCTGGAAACCACAACTGGCGAGAGACAGCACCAGCAGTGAATATAAAATGTAATGGTGGATTTTAAGTGTTTTCATTGGCTGTGTTGTGATTCTAGTTGGCGACAATGTTGACCAGCTTGTTGGGTACCACAATGATTTTTCTGATAGTAACGCCTTCCAGAAAGCGTTGCACGTTTTCATTGTTGCTGGCTGTTTCTTCAATGGTTGTCTTGTCGGCATCCGTGGCGACGCGGATTTTTCCGCGTACCTTGCCGTTGACCTGTACCACGTATTCAATGCTGTCCTGCTGCAGGGCTGATTCGTCCAGTTCCGGCCAGCTGGCTTCGAGGATGTCCTCGCCATAACCAAGCGTTTTCCAGAGGTGGTGAGTGATATGTGGAGCAATCGGGCTTAACAGACGTAAAACAATACTCATGCCTTCACGCAGCACGGACTTGTCTGCATCGCTCTGATCCAGCTTGTATAAAGCATTTACCATAGTCATGCAGGATGAGACTACAGTGTTGTACTGCTGGCGTTCAAAGTCATAAAGGGCTTTTTTCAACGACGAATGTATGTCGCGGCGCAGTTTTTTAACCGTTTCCGGCAGTTCAGAAAAAATGGGGTCAGACCCAAATTTTGAATTGGGGTCTGACCCCGTTTTTTCTGGCATATCGGCAGCAAGATTCCACAGTCTTTTCAGGAAACGATGAGCGCCTTCTACGCCTTCATCAGACCATTCCAGCGACTGATCCGGTGGCGCAGTGAACATGGTATAGAGGCGAACTGTATCGGCTCCGTATTGATCGATCAGGTCTTGAGGATCAACACCGTTGTTTTTGGACTTGGACATTTTTTCGACAGCGCCGGGTGTCACCGGCTGTCCATCGGATTTCAGAATGGCCTTAAGCACTTTTCCCTTGTTGTCACGCTCAATTTCAATCTCTGTGGGGTTGAACCAGTCTTTAGAACCGTCTTCATTTTCACGATACCAGGTTTCGGCGATCACCATGCCCTGGGTCAGCAGGCGTGAGAAGGGTTCATCGTTTTCAAGCAGGCCTTCATCACGCATCAGTTTATTAAAGAAACGTGCATATAGCAGGTGCAAAATGGCGTGTTCAATGCCGCCAACATACTGGTCAACCGGCAGCCAGTAATTTGCACGCTCATCCAGCATGCTGTCTGAAGCATCCGGGCAGCAGTAGCGTGCGTAATACCAGCTGGACTCAAAGAAAGTGTCAAAGGTATCCGTTTCGCGGGTGTCGCCATTGTTCAGTTCATAAAATTCCGGCATTTTCTTAAGTGGTGAGCCTGAGCCATCTACAATGACGTCTTCCGGGAGGCGTACCGGGAATTCATCAACAGGGCGTGAGTCGCCATTATGATCCCTGATTAGCGGAATCGGGCAGCCCCAGTAGCGTTGACGTGATACGCCCCAGTCACGTAGACGAAAATTCACCTGACGCTGTCCCTTGTTGTTGTTTTCGAGCCAGTCGGCGATGGCGTCAAAAGCCTGTTCTGAGCTGAGCTCATCAAATTCACCGGAGTTGGCCAAAAAACCTTTTTCCGTGAACGCTGCCTTGCTGATATCGGCCTCTTCGTTGTTGGCTGGCAAAATCACCTGTTTAATTTCGATGCCATATTTATGAGCAAATTCCCAGTCACGCTGGTCATGGGCAGGTACAGCCATCACGGCGCCACTGCCATAACTCATGAGCACAAAGTTGGCTGCATAAATGGGGACTGCTTCACCAGTTACCGGGTGTGTGGCATTGATACCCAGCGGAAAACCTTTCTTTTCCATGGTCTCCAGTTCGGCCTCTGAGGTGCCGCCCTGTTTGCATTCTTCGATAAAGCCGTGGAGTTCAGCATTGTTTTCAGATGCCTGTATAGCCAGGGGGTGTTCGGCGGCTACCGCGACATAGGTGACGCCCATCAGGGTGTCAGGACGGGTGGTGAAAATTTCCAGGGTTTCATTAGTGCCTTCAATGCCAAACTGCATCTGCAATCCGACAGAACGACCTATCCAGTTGCGCTGCATGGTAATGACGCGTTCCGGCCAGTCGGGCAGTTTTTCAAGGTCATCCAGCAGTTCCTGGGAGTAATCGCTGATTTTCAGAAACCATTGTTCGATATCGCGTTTTTCTACAACGGCACCCGAACGCCAGCCACGGCCATCAATCACCTGTTCATTGGCCAGTACTGTCTGGTCAACGGGGTCCCAGTTGACGCTGGATTTTTTCTGATAGGCCATGCCTTTTTCAATCAGGCGGGTAAACAGCCATTGTTCCCATTTATAATAGTCTGGGTCACAGGTAGCCAGTTCACGATCCCAGTCATAGCCAAAGCCGAGGCGGTTCAGTTGGCCTTTCATATAGTCTATATTGGAATAAGTCCATTCTGCAGGTGGCTTGTTGTTCTTTATGGCTGCATTTTCAGCCGGCAGCCCAAATGCATCCCAGCCCATTGGCTGCAGGACATTTTTACCCAGCATGCGCTGGTAACGGGAAATTACATCACCAATAGTGTAGTTGCGAACGTGACCCCTGTGCAGTTTGCCGCTGGGGTAGGGGAACATCGACAGGCAGTAGAATTTTTCCTTGTCAGGATTTTCGATAGCCTTGAATGACTGGTTGTCCTGCCAGTATCGCTGGGCGCTGGTTTCGATGTTTTGCGGGTTGTACTGCTTGTCCATATTGTTTTAATTACTGGTGATGGAGATAGAAAGTCTGGAATTTTACTCTGACCCTAGAGAGATGACCATCCTTCATACATTCTTGTACGCTTCTATTCTGTATCCATGCAGAATAAGACTTCTGTAAAGACAACTGGGCCCGGCTCTACGTGCTTTCTGGGTTTGTATTTTGTTCACCCATTAAGGGTTTCATCGCAGAAAGCATACTGCCAAACAATTGTTTGTTTTTCAGTTCTTCCTGTCTCAGAAGCTGCTTGAAATATTCCCTCTGGGTTGGTGCGCTAAAACAGGCAGGGCAGGAATCAGGAATAATTGGCAGGCCGGAATTGGTAGCAAATTCTCGCATCTGGTTTTCCCGAGCATAAACCAGTGGCCGAATAATGCGGATATCACCGGCATCGTTTACATAGTGAGCCTTCATGGTTTCCAGTTTGCCCTGGTGGAAGGCCGACATCATGAAACTTTCGGCCAGGTCATCCAGGTGCTGCGCGAGGGCTAGAACATTGTAGTCATTTTCGCGGCAGACTCGGTACATGATGCCGCGTTTCATGCGGGCGCAGTAGGCACAGAAAGAATCTCCAGTCATCTTCGTTTTGGCGTCTTCCAAGATCGGCTGTTGTTCATAAAACCATTTCAGTCCGAGGCTGTCGAAGTAATCAGTCAGTGAAGACGGGTCAAAGCCTTCAACTTCCGGGTCGACGGTAATCACACCAAGTTCGAACTTTACCGGGGCATAGGTTTTCAGGTGGTAAAGAATCTGCAACAGGCTGAGTGAGTCCTTACCGCCGGAGACACCAATAAGGATACGGTCGCCGTCACGAATCATGTCGAAGTCGGCAATGGCGCGTCCGCTGGCTCTGAGCAGTGTTTTGGGTGGTTTTATAAATTCTGACATTAATCCGTTATACTGGGTTTAGTGTTGATGCTCAAGAATCAGGAGAAATAAATGGAAACATTTGTCATTGCATTGCTGGTGCTGGCCGTAGTAGTGGTCGTGCTCGGGGTCAAAAGCGTAGCCCAGGGCATGGAATACACCGTTGAGCGCTTTGGTCGCTATACCAATACCCTGCGTCCGGGTTTGAACCTGATTATACCGGTGGTTGATCAGATTGGTCACAAGCTCAACATGATGGAACAGGTGTTGGATGTACCGTCCCAGGAAGTCATTACCAAAGACAATGCCATGGTCAAAGCCGACGGCGTTGTGTTTTTCCAGATTCTTGACGCAGCTAAAGCTGCCTATGAGGTCAATGACCTGTATCGGGCAATCCTTAATCTCACCATGACCAACATTCGTACCGTAATGGGATCTATGGATTTGGATGAATTACTGTCCAATCGTGATGCAATAAATGCCAAGTTGCTAACCGTTGTTGATGATGCGACTACCCCCTGGGGTGTCAAGGTCACCCGTATCGAAATCAAGGATATTTCTCCGCCGCGCGATCTGGTGGATTCGATGGCCAGGCAGATGAAGGCCGAGCGTGAAAAAAGAGCCAATATTCTCGAGGCGGAAGGTTTGCGTCAGGCTGATATTTTGAAGGCCGAAGGTGAAAAGCAGGCCCAGATACTTAAAGCTGAGGGTGAAAAGGAAGCAGCATTCCGTGAAGCAGAGGCAAGAGAAAGACTGGCAGAGGCGGAAGCACGAGCAACTCAGATGGTTTCGGTAGCCATCGCCGAGGGTGATGTGCAGGCGATCAATTATTTCATTGCGCAAAGATATACAGAAGCCCTGCAGCAGATTGGATTGTCAGATAACAACAAGCTGGTATTGATGCCGCTGGAAGCCAGCAGCCTGATCGGTTCTCTTGCAGGTATCGCCGAAGTGGCGAAATCGGCAATGGACAAGCAAACTGAGGGTAAATGAGCATGGCTGAATGGCTGCAAAACATGGATTTCTGGCACTGGTGGGTCATCGGAATCATTTTTGTTGTGCTCGAGGTTTTTTCACCGGCGGCATTTTTTCTGTGGTTGGGTTTGTCAGCAGGTGTTGTCGGCCTGTTTATGGTGTTACAACCGGAAATGACCTGGGAGTGGCAGTTGACTTTGTTTGCACTGTTCAGTGTTATCAGTACAGTGGCCGGTCGCCGCTGGTTTGCCAGTCACCAGAAAGTGACAGACCAGCCGGCACTTAACCGGCGTGGTGAGCAATATGTTGGCCGCACTTTCACCTTGAAAGAGCCGATTGTGAATGGAACTGGCAAAATCAAGGTTGATGATACAACCTGGAAAATTTCAGGAATGGATATGGCAGCGGGAGATAAAGTGCGGGTCGTCGGGGTGGATGGTGTTGTTTTAAAGGTAGAGGCAGTTTAATCGTTACTGATTAAACACATTTGAGAAAAGTGAGTTCATTAAGGCCGCTGTAGATTATTGCTACCGCGGTTTTTTTATGTCCGGAAGAGATATTATAAAATTTGAAACTTAAAGTAAAACATTAACTATTGCATTTAACTTATTAACATACTAATCTGAATGTAAAGACACGCCCTATTAGATATAGGTTGTTACTGGTCATAAGAAGGTCTAAGGAAAGAAATTCACCAAATAAGCCAGATTGATAGAAATCAACTCTCTACGCAGGTATATTAGTATTTGGTAAATGACAAATATCAATTTTTGCTTCACTTTTCTTATGGATTATACTAATCTTCGTGATTAAGTAGCTTCGATACAACGATTTGTAAAAAAGCAACAGAGTTTTGAAGCGAATACCGATAATTATTAATTAAATGACATAAGGGCAATTCATTGCCTGACCTCGGGAGTTCTTGAATATGAAAACTGGTTTTAAATCCCTTCTGGTGGCGCTGGGACTGGTGCCAACGCTGGCTATTTCTGGTGTAACCAAAGACCTTGCCTATCCTTCAGGCGATGTGACTGCTGACCAGGTGGCTGATCAGGTTTACTTTGTTAACCACTTCTACTCACTGAAAAACTACGCCATTACCAAAGTTAAAAAAGACATTACGGTTCTGGTGAGTAAATCAAAGGGTAAAAAACCAACCACCAACACCCTGGAGCGTTTTCTTAACAACGATTACAGTGATGGTGTTGTTAAAGCAAAAGATTTGGCGATTTTCCGTTCCGGTAAACTGAAAGGTACTGGCATGCTGATCACTGACTTTGTTGACGACAACAAATCCCAGTCTTACTCAATCTGGTTGCCCGCTCTGCGTAAGATTCGTCGTTTCGCCCAGCCTGCACATGATGATGCATGGGGTGGAACAGATTTCACCTTCGGTGACGTGGTGCTGCGTAAACCTCAAAACGAAACGCATGAGTTGCAAGGTAAGGACACGTTTAAAGGGTGTCTGGGTGCAATGGAAATTCCTGCCAACCAGCAGAGTCGTTACACCAAAAAACTGCCTGCAGGTGGAGCCTGTGATCACGATGGTAAAGAAGTCTACAAGCTGAAAAGTACAACCAAGTTTGAAAACTGGTGGTATGACTATCGCATCAGCTATGTTGATTCAAAGACCTTTGCTGACTATCGCACTGAATACTTCAAGGGTGGAAACCAGATCAAGGTTATCGACCGTGACTGGAAACCCATCGAAGGTCAGTCTGATCCACGCTCAGTAGCATGGAGTTACTGGTACGGTAAAACCCTGGCGACAGAGCATGAAACCTGGGCAGTTATTCCTCAGAACGTTGTAGTTGCCAACGGTGACTTCGATGCGAAACTGTGGACTGAAAAAACCTTACGTAAAATTAAAAGATAATAATTAAGACCTGATCAGGGATACCTGGTCAGGCTTTTTTGCTTGATAACAAATCAGGCGAATCGGGAGAGGAAAAAAGATGTTTAAAAAATCAATACTATCCAGCTCACTGGCTCTGGCCTTGGTAGCACCATCATTCGTGATGGCTGAAATTGAGGCAACTGTTGAGTTGAAGAATGAAACGGCAATTTTCACCAGTAACGGCCAGACAATCGGTCAGGCAACATCAATGGTTGATGACATCACTGACCATCATGATGTCATGAAATTCCAGAACCAGGTCAATATATTTCTTAACGGAGACATCGGTGAAGAGAGTTCCTGG
>JABDQZ010000303.1 GCA_013041975.1 Gammaproteobacteria bacterium | reverse complement strand
CTACGGGTGTCAAAGTAATTTATGATAGAATTAAAAGTATAAGAGGGCGATTTATAAAAGGAGAATAACATGCCTGAATTTATCAAAGTCAGTTATCCACGGGAGCGTGTAGTTGAATTGAAACTGTCCAGTCCTGACAAGGAAAACAGGATCAATGGCCAGATGGTTAAGGAACTGATAGATACCCTGCGAGAGTTGGAAGATGATACTTCCATTCGCGTCATGGTGTTGACCGGAGAGGGTGATATTTTCTGTGGTGGAGCCGATGTGGACTGGATCAAGAATGCCCAGGAACATCCCACGATGCCGCACCTTGACCCGGGAAGCCGTATTGTTGATGCCCTGCATGAACTGGATACCTTTCCACGCCCTGTGATCGCAAAAATCAATGGTGATGCCTTCGGTGGTGGTGTTGGCCTTATGGCTTGCAGTGATATTGCCATCGCGGCTGAATCCTGCCAAATGGGCTTCCAGGAAATTACTTTCGGTATGGTGCCGCTCGCTGCAGCGGTGTTTGCCTCGAATGCGATTGGTCTGAATCAGTCAAATCGCTGGCTGCTGACCGGTGAGGTCATGACAGCAGAAAAAGCGCTGGAAATCGGCCTTGTGCATGAGGCGGTTGCCGATGACCAGCTCGACGAGGAAGTAAACAGGCAAATCGATTTGCTGTTGAAAGGTGGCCCCAGGGCTCAGCGTGAAACCAAACAGCTGTTGCGCCAGCTTTCAGAAAGAGACAAGTACCAGACCCCGGGTTACCGTACGACCTTTGGTCATGTTTTCCAGCGCTGCCTGTCATCCAATGAAGGTAAGCGGGGCATTGATGCCGTGCTAAATAATGAGCCGGCACCTTGGTCAGTCAAGAAAGACTAGCCTCTCATGGCATAACTGATCCACCGAGTTCGCGTTGCTTTTCAATGCTGTTGCGTAGTGACCTCTCAGCCGTGGTACAGCCGAGAGGTACGATCAATAATGTTAGCAGTGTGGTGACCAGGGCGCCGAACACCAGGGATATTGCCATACCCTGGAAGATGGGATCAAACAGTATGGCACCTGCACCGACCATTAACGTCAGGTTGGTTACCCAGATCGGACGCATACGCACGTGTCCGGCATTCAATACTGCCTGTTTGATATGGATGTCGCGTGCCAGCTGATACTCGATATAGGCAACCAGCAGTATAGATCCACGTACATTGATGCCTGCCAGGGCGATAAAACCGATCAATGAGGTTGCAGTAAATTCAGCATCCAGCAGCCAGTGGCCGGGAATGATGCCGATCAGGGTTAGTGGAATTGGCGACATGATCACAAGTGGCAGGATGAAGTCTTTAAACTGTAAGACCAGTAACATGTAAATCACAACGAGAGCGACGATAAAGGCCACGCCCATGTCACGAAAAGTTTCATAAGTGACAACCCATTCACCGCTCCATTCAAATCCGGAATGCAAATCGTCCTCAGGTGGGCCTGTCAAGGTACCGCTCATGATGATGCCATCCGGAGTTGTGTAGTTTTCCAGGCGTTCTTCCACTTCCAGCATGCCGTAAATTGGTGCTCCCAGGCGACCTTCCATCTCGCCAACGACGTATTCTACCGGGCGCAAATCCTTGCTGTAGATGATGTCTTCCTGGGGTACTTTGATAAACTCACCCAGCTCAGATAGAGGGATCGCCTGTCCCTGTGGACTAAGTATTGGCAGGTTGCCGACGCGTTGCAGGTCTGCACGTACGATTTCCGGAAATTGTGCAACAAGGTAAATCGGTTCACGCAGGCTATGCGCTTTAATATCTCCCAGTTTGAAGCCTCCCATTGCCATCATGACATTACGATTGATGGTTTCAACCGAGATGCCAAGGCGTTTGGCTTTCTCCTGATTAATGTCAAACTGCCAACGTTCGTGTGGCTCAGCCAGGTAGTTATCGACATCAACCAGGTTGGGAACCTCTTCAAAAATTCGCGTCATCTGTCTGGCGACTTCGCGGCGGGTTTGCGCATCCGGCCCATGAATTTCTGCCACGACTGTCTGCAAAACAGGAGGCCCGGGTGGACGCTCAACAATCGCAATGCGGGCGCCGAGTTTCTGTGCAATGGGGGTCAGCAGATGGCGTACTTCGGTGGCTATTTCATGACTGCTGCGGTCGCGGTCGTGTTTGTTCACCAGCATGGTGTGGATATCAGCCTGCCAGGGTTCCTGGCGCAGGTAATAATGGCGTACCAGCCCGTTAAAGTTGAAAGGTGAGGCCGTGCCGGCATACGTTTGCAAGGCCCTGACTTCCGGTACTTTCTTAAGTGTTTCAGCCAGTTTTTGCACTACGTTGGTCGTCTCCAACAGCGTGGTGCCTTCAGGCATATTGATAACAACATTGAATTCAGACTTGTTGTCAAACGGAAGCATCTTCACCGGTACTGCCTGGCTGTAGATCATCAGGCTGGCAAGCGCAAATGCAGTGATAATACCTGCCAGCAGGATTTTACCGCGATGATGGTAGGTATCCTCGAGCAGGGGTAATAGAAACGGCCTGTAAAAACGTCCTGTTCTATCCTGGATTTTCTGTTCCCTGGCCTCGGCGCGTGCCATATGCTCGGGGCGTGGTTTCATGCGGACCGACCACCAGGGAGTGAAAACAAAGGCGGCAACCAGGGAAAACAGCATGGCCACTGAGCCCAGTACCGGGATGGGTTCCATGTAGGGCCCCATCATACCTGTCACAAAGCCCATCGGGATGAGTGCGGCGAGAATGGCAAAGGTGGCGATTATCGTAGGGTTGCCGACCTCACTGACTGCCGATACGGCTGTTTTCAGGCTGGTGGTGCCTTCAGCCAGCCAACGCCGGTAAATATTTTCGACTACCACGGTAGCATCATCGACCAGGATGCCGATAGAAAAAATCAGTGCAAACAGGCTGACGCGGTTAATGGAATACCCCATCAGCCAGGTAGCCCAGATGGAAAACAGAATGACGACCGGTACCACGCTGATTACAACAAATGACGGCCCGGCGGCAATGGTAATCAGGCATAACAGACTCACTACGATTGCAGCAATCAGTAATGCCTCAAGTAATTCGTTGACTTTCTCATTGGCAGATTCGCCATAATTGCGTGTCACCTCGACCTGGATGCCATCGGGTATCAGGCGATCCCTGATTTTGTCGAGTTCATTCTGAACCGCATTGGCAACGTCAACACCATTGGAACCCTGTTTTTTGGCAATGGCAATGGTAACCGCAGCAGCGTTATTCACATCAGGGAGAGCGGGATCACGTGCGGCGCCTGAATAGTACCAGACGATGTTTTCAAACTCGGATGGCCCCATCTGGACTTTGGCCACGTCTCTGACGTAAACCGGCTTGCCGTTATTTACGCTGATGATGACCTGTTCAACATCCTGAACGGTATGAAGAAAAGATCCTGAATAAACCCGGTACTCTTTGGCCCCCTGCTTGAGATTGCCATAGCCCTCTTCCTTGTTGGCGCTGTTTATCGCCTGCACGATCTGGTCAAGGCCAACGCCATAACCTTTAAGGCGTTCGGGTAATACTTCAATTCGCAGTTGCTGATGCCTGCCGCCAACCACGAAACCGTTACCGCTGTCGGGAATGCGTTCGAAATGATGCAATAGCTGATTTGCCAGGATGCGCAGTTCCGAGTCATTGGCCAGTTGTGACCACAGGGTGATTGTGATTACCGGTACATCATCAATGGTGCGTGGCTTGACCAGTGGCAAGGATACTCCGGGAGGCAGTTTATCCATGTTGGATTGCAGTTTTTCATGCACCTTGACCACTGAAGGGATAATGTCTTCTCCCACTTTAAAGCGCACAGTAACAATACCCCGGCCGCGTTCGGAAGCGGCATAGGTGTGCTTGACTCCGGGGATTTCGCTCATGATCCGTTCCAGTGGATCAATGGCCATGTTGGATACCTGTTCGGCAGAAGCGCCCTCGTAGCTGATAAACATATCCACCATGGGAACGGATATTTCCGGGTCTTCCTGGCGGGGGGTCATCAACAGACCCAGCACTCCGGCAAATAACGCAGCCATGTAGAGCAAGGGTGACAGTGGGGAGTCGATGAAGGTTTTTGCTATCCTGCCGGCGATGCCAGGTTGGTTACCCATGGAGCCGCTTTCAGCAGGTAAATTTGGGCATCCTTCTTTGTCAGTTTCTGATAAGTCCTTGTTCGACATGCTCGAAATTCTATAATAGAAGAAGGGTATCCACTAATTTTAGCAGGTTACAGACCGAATGAAGCGAATTGATCAGAGCGCCGCCAGAGTCAAATTGATGGCATTGTTGTTGGCAATGTCTGGCTTTGTCTCGGCTGAGGTGGTTCAAAACCAGGTGATTCCGGTCACCAGCAGTCAAAGTCTGTATTCGATGATTCCGATAGGCGGAAAAGTGGCTGCACGTAAATCGGTCATGTTGTCAGCACAGCTGCCAGGGCGCATTGTCAGTATTTATGGACAGGAAGGCGATTTTTTCGAAAAAGGCAGTATCTTGTTAGCGCTTGACGAGTCTGAACTCAGGGCCAGGCGACGTGAGGCCGAGTCACAATGGCATAGTGCCAATGCGGCGTTGTCCAATGCCATGGTACAGCGCAATCAGGTTCTCGCCTCGCCGGGTTCATCTCTGGATACGCCCGGCGGTATGGGAGTGCCAGGGCTGTTTGACCAGATGTTTACAAAACCCATGTCCGGCATGTTTGGCAAGCGTGACTACGATGTTGAACGCGGTGCCAGGGTTTATTCCAGCAGTACCCAGGTGACGCAGGCTGCCCAGGCCCTGCAACAGGCGAATGCAGCGATTGAGCAGATTGACACCAGGCTGCGTGATTCAAGGAGTATTGCTCCATTCGATGGTGTTATTGTCGAAAAGCATGCCGAAGAAGGTGATACTGTCCAGCCCGGTCAGCCTTTGTTGAGCTTTGAGGATGTCAGTCAGCTTCAGATTACTGCGGATATCCCGGTTAAGCTGGCTCATGTTCTACGTGAAGGCGATGAGTTGCTGGCCAAAATTGATGTCGGAGATATGTTGACCGGTGTTGTGGTGGATAATATTTTTCCCAAAGCAGATCCCGCGCAGCATACGGTAACAGTGGAGTTTAATCTGCCTGAGACGTTGCAAAGTGCGACCGGGACTTATGCGGAGGTCTATCTTCCCGATCCTGATGTCAATACCGACGCAACGGTGATAGTGGTACCAGAAAGCGTGATAACCACGCGTGGTGGATTGCCGGTTATTTTTGTGGTGGATGAAACCAGAACCACAGAATTGCGTCTGGTGCGCCTTGGTCGAAAGCTGGATAACGGCAGGCAGGTCGTGGATTATGGCCTGATGCAAAATGACCTGGTGGTCGATCATCCTGCGTCCTGGCTGTTATCAGGCAGTCAGCTTGGCGCCAGTTCCTATTCCCTGAAGGCTGTTGATGATGGTGTTGAGGCTGGGCAGGCCAAATAGCAATCATTTACTTTGAAACAAAGTATGGCCGCTGACAAACTGCCATGTCCGGGTAATAACCAGTTCATCGGTTTCCTTGCGGATATTTGCCGGAAAGGGAGCGAAAGGTGAAGCGAGATTGACGATGCGCACCGCGGCATCGTCAAGTATCTTGTGACCGGATGATTTGCGGATCTTGATGTTTTTAACCTTGCCATCGGGTTTGAGGACGACCGTCATCAGAATGTTGCCGTAGATTTTCTTGCGCTTGGCTTCATCCGGGTAATTCAGGTTACCAATGTTCTCCACCTTTCTGCGCCATGCGGTCAGATAGGCGGCATATTTATATTCCTGGGTGCTGCTGTTGATATGTTTGCGTCGGGGTTTGCGAGACTGGGTTTGTTTACGTAAATCGATTTCAGCCGTGAGCATTTCAATCTCAGCCTGGGTTGAACTCATCAGCTGGTCCATGCTGATTCTCTTGGGTGTTTTCTTGACGACTTTCGGTTTGGTTTGTGTAGACAGTTTTTTCTTTACCGGCTTTTTCTTGACGATGACTTTCTTGGCCGGGGCCGGCGCTGGCGCTTTTTTGACCGGTGTTTGTTCAACACGTTTTACCGGTTGAGGCTGTACCGTAGGTTTTGAAGGTAGTGAAGCCAGTTTCTTTTTCTCTTCCAGTTCACCGCCACCTTTTTGTGACTGTTGAGCCAGAAAGTCAGCCTTTTTGTCATTCTTCTCGGGTAGAGGATTACGCACCACAATGATATCCAGAGCCTTTTCACTGGTTTCCTTGCTGGGGACATAGGTGTCGAAAACCACGCCGAGAATCAGCAGGGCGTGAATGATGACCGCGACCAGCAGCATCATTCCTAGGCGGTCGCTGGAGTTGATGCTGTGGGCGAGGGATGACATGGGGTTTCAGCCGGTGATTCAGGTCAACGGTGGACTAATCAGGATTTTATTATTTGAACCCAGTAATTCAATGCGTTTTTGCATGGCAGGGTTCATGTGTAAGGTACCTTCAGAGTCAATCAGCAGGACGTAACGTATCTGCATCTGGCGGGCAATCCGGTGCCAGTCTTTTTTACCGGCAACAAACAATGCTGTGGCTGCAGCATCTGCGGTGGTTGCATCACTGTGAATCACGGTGACTGAGGAAACGCCTTCAGCAGGATATCCGGTGCGGGGGTCGATGATATGGTGGTAGCGTTTACCTTCGTAGGTAAAGTTGCGCTCGTAGTCCCCCGAGGTAAAAATGCTTTCGTCGGAATTGGTTTTGATAACGCCTAGAACACCGGCACCGCTAGGGCGTTTGACAGCAATTCTCCATGGCTTGCCGGCACGTGAGCCAATGGCACGCAAGTCACCGCCTGCATTGATGATCGCATTTTCAATACCCATTTCCTTGAGTGCTTCAATTGCGCGGTCTATGCCGAAGCCTTTACCAAAAGCACCAAAATCCAGCTGAACGGAAGAGTTGTCGGAAGAGAGTTTAAAGTCATCAATGCTGATGTCGGACATTCGGGGATCCAGCTCAAGCAGTTGTTTGATTTGGTTGTCTTCCGGGGGGGTGTGGCCATGAGGGTTGTCCGTGTGGAATCCCCACAGGCTGACCAGTTTGCCGATAGATGGATTAAAAAGGTGGTCACTCTTTTGTGCGAGATCCTGAGCGACTTCAATGAGTGGCAGCACAGAAGTGGGGGCGGAAAAAGTCTGGCCTTCAGCCAACAGTTTATTGACACGTCCCAGCGGTCCCGGGGCCCAGGCATGCCAAAGCTGGTGCATCTGCTGGAAGTCTTTTTCGAGCTGTTCAACAGCGCTTTCCGATAATTCCTTGCTGACACCGACGATACTGATATCCATCAAGGTGCCAAACGCCATGAAGCGCTCATTGTGTACAGGAAGATTGGGCGTCGATTGCCAAAGTAATATCAGTAAAATAATGACGATAAATGGCATCCAGGCAAGAATTCTGGGTTCTTTGAAGCGAAAATTCATGATGCAGGCTTGTCCTTCAGTTTGGCCTCGATGGCGTCCATAAGCATGGCGCTGATGTTCAGATCAAACATCTTGTCCAGCTCACGAATACAGGTCGGGCTGGTGATGTTGATTTCGGTGAGATAGTCGCCAATGACATCAATGCCGGCAAATAATATCCCGCGTTTTTTGAGTTCAGGGGCGACCTGCTGGCAAATCCAGTGATCACGTTCAGTCAGTGTCATGCCAACGCCACTGCCGCCAGCGGCAAGGTTGCCTCTGTTTTCTCCTTCTTTAGGTATGCGGGCCAGCGAATAAGGAACAGTTTCACCGTTAACGATGAGGATGCGTTTATCCCCTTCGGTAATTTCCGCAATAAAACGTTGCCCCATCACCGGACGATTGCCGTGTTCAGTCAATGTTTCAAGAATCACATTGGTATTGGGATCCTGCTGTCTGACACGAAAGATCGAGGCCCCACCCATGCCATCCAGGGGTTTGACGATAATATCCTGCTGCTCATCAATGAAATGTTTGAATTCCTCGGCATCGCTGGATACCAGTGTCGGGGCACAGCATTGAGGAAACCATGCGGTAGACAGTTTTTCATTGGCATCGCGCAGTGTTTGTGGATTATTTACTACCAGCGTGCCGGAAAGTTCCAGCAGATATGTCGTATAGATATAGTTCATATCAAACGGCGGGTCCTTGCGCATTAATATGACATCCAGTTCGGAAACAGCTATCTCACTGTGTTCGCCAAATTCAAACCAGTTTTTGCTGTCGTCAGTCACCGACAATTGTCGGCAGTGAGCGATGACATGGTTGTTTTTCAGGTTCAGATCTTTTTGCTCCATATAGTACAGCTTCCAGCCACGTGCCTGAGCTTCCAGCAACATGGCAAATGTGCTGTCTTTGCGGGTATTGATCTTGTGGATTGGGTCCATGAGGACGCCGAGGGAAATATTCATGAGCAAATCATAATGTTTATTTTCGGCTTGTACAGCATTGACAGGTGTTAATTTTATTGAAAAAAAAATCATAATTTTGTGGAAAAATAATTAAAGTTGTGAAATGTTGCGTCGATAACAGCAACACGAACGGGGGAAATCATAATGATAACCAGACTCCCTTCGTTGCTGACTAACTAGTCAATAATCCTGAATTAACAAGCCCAGGAAAGGGGATCGCGGTGGCAGAAGATAATAATGACATTACCGGCCTGAAGGTCATGGTAATTGATGACAGTAAAACCATTCGAAGGACAGCAGAAACATTGCTCAAAAAAGCCGGTTGCGAAGTAATTACCGCAACGGATGGCTTTGAGGCCTTGTCTGTAATTGCTGACAGTCGTCCGGATATTATTTTTGTAGATATCATGATGCCGCGCCTGGATGGTTACCAGACATGCGCATTGATTAAAAATAACAAGGATTTCAAGAAAACCCCTGTCATTATGCTTTCATCCAAAGACAGTCTGTTTGACAGGGCCAGGGGCAGGGTTGTTGGCTCGGATCAGTATTTGACTAAACCTTTTACCAAAGACGAACTGTTGGGTGCTATACGGGATTTTTCAGTAAATGCCTGACCTTAAATAATTACGAGAAAAATAATATGGCAAAAATACTTATTGTTGACGACTCTCCCACTGAAATGCATATCCTCAAATCTGCAGTAGAAGAGGCAGGACATGATGTGGTCACCGCTGAAAATGGTGAAGATGGTGTTACTGCTGCATCAGACCATAAACCTGATGCTATCTTGATGGATGTTGTCATGCCGGGAATGAACGGTTTTCAGGCAACCCGCAAGATTTCCAAGAATGCCGATACCGCTGATATTCCTATCGTCATGGTCACTACCAAGGACCAGCGCACTGACAAGGAGTGGGGATTAAGGCAGGGTGCTACTGCCTATCTGGTCAAGCCTGTTCAGAAAAAGGAACTCATTGAAAAAATCAATGAAGTGCTGGCCTAGTCAATCAATCTACGATCAGCCTGAGTTATGAATCCGGATACCGCTTCAGCAATTGAGATACTGCAGGATATCGAAGCCCGAAGTCTTGCCAGAACAACCGTGGTTGATGATCAGGACGGTTTTGCCTCGTTGTGGGCTGGTCTTGCTTTCAAGGTAGCGGGAATACGGGTACTGGCTCCAATGGATGAAGTGAGCGAGATCCTGATTTTGCCCAGTCGCCTGACGCGGGTTCCCGGCGCAAAAGTCTGGGTCAAGGGCATAGCCAATATTCGCGGTAATCTGCTGCCAATTATTGATTTGCAAGCATTCCTCGGCGGTAAACCCATTGTCACAAACAGGCGTTCGCGTGTGCTTGTGATCAATCGTGAAGACGTGACAACTGGGCTGTTGGTCGGTGATGTACAGGGC
>JABDQZ010000298.1 GCA_013041975.1 Gammaproteobacteria bacterium | reverse complement strand
ATTGAAGGCGTCGATCTGGTTATCCCCAATTCGGATAAACCGCGTCTCGTCAGCATCATTCACCAGCAGCTGAATCTGCCGGAAGCGGAAAGTTCTTTAATCGAGAATGATTCCAGTCCACTGCTTTTCAGTGGCCGCCAGAGAGCCTTTATCAAGGTTCAGGATGGCTGTCGCTACCGCTGTACCTACTGTATTGTAACGTTGGCTCGTGGTGAAGAAAGCAGCCGTTCGATCAACGATATCATTGATGAAATCAACATCCTCTCCTCGCAGAATATAAAGGAAGTTGTGCTCACAGGTGTACATCTTGGAGGATATGGAGCAGGACTCAACAGCAATCTGGCAGCATTGGTAAAAGAAGTGCTGAAGTCAACTGATATGCAGCGCATCCGTATGGGGTCTCTGGAGCCCTGGGAGCTCCACGATGATTTCTGGCATTTGTTTGAAGACAACCGGGTCATGCCTCATCTACACCTGCCACTGCAAAGCGGTGCCAACAGTGTATTAAGACGAATGGCTCGACGATGTAAAACTGAAGATTTTGCACAACTGTTAAAACAGGCTCGTGATGTCAACCCGCTTTTTAACATTACGACCGATATCATCGTCGGTTTTCCGGGAGAAACCGATAAGGAATGGCAACAAGGCCTGTCCTTTATTGAACAATGCAACTTCGGGCATATCCATATCTTTGCATTTTCACCGCGGGAGGGTACCAAAGCAGCTATCCTGCCTGACCCAATATCGCGCGACATCAAGCGTCAGCGCAGTGAAGAACTTCATCAGCTTGCCGCGCGGATGAAACGGCGCAACCTGGAAAAAATGCTGGAGCAGCAAACAACAGTGTTATTTGAAGGAAATCAGCAGTTAAATCCTGATGCCTCTATTACCTGGTCTGGTTACACACCGAATTTTCAGCGGGTAAAAGTCACCACTCAGCGAAATGATTTATGTAATCAGGTTCTGGGTGTCAAACTTGAACAATCGCTGTTTAACGATGAACTGAGCGGGCAGCTCATCGGCAAGTCCATTTAGCCTATATCAAAATCTGACCAGATCGGACAATGATCCGATGGCTTTTCCATGGCACGAATATCATAGGCGATACCTGACCTGGAACATTTCTCGTTCAATGATGCCGTAGCCAGAATCAGATCAATCCGCAAGCCACGCTTCGGCTCCCGCTCAAACCCGCGGCTACGATAATCAAACCAGCTGAACTGATCATCAACTTCCGGATTAATGGTGCGATAGGTATCATGCAATCCCCATCCTGCCAGTTTATCCAGCCATTCCCTTTCTTCCGGCAGAAAACTGCATTTGCCGGTTTTTAGCCAGCGCTTGGCATTATCAGCACCTATACCAATATCCAGATCCAGCGGAGCGATGTTCATATCTCCGATCACTACGAGGTGCTGCTCTGGCCTGAAAGTAGTTTCAAGAAAATCATTCAGATCAGCATAGAACTTCTGTTTGTTGGGAAACTTGGTTTCATGATCACGGCTTTCACCCTGTGGAAAATAACCATTAAATACAGAAACCTGCTGACCATTGATTTCAAAGGTGGCTGTAATTGCACGACGCTGGGCATCTTCTTCATCACCCGGGAATCCTTTTGTCACTTCAAGCGGCTTGTTTTTAGATAACAACGCCACACCATAATGGCTTTTCTGGCCGAAGAATTCAGCGTGATAACCCAGTGACTCCACCATTTCCAGCGGGAAATCCTTATCCTGCGCCTTGGTTTCCTGAATACCGATCACATCAGGATCGTACTTGTCTCTTAAGGCTTCCAGTTGATGTGGACGGGCACGAATACCATTGGTGTTAAAGGATACGATTCTCATTATTTAAAATTTCCGGTTTCATAAATTCCCCGGGATTATCGAACACATGGGTTACAGCTACAACCTTATGGTATTCATCCTTGATGACGACAGCCCCTGCCGATAGAATCGTATCCCTGATTCATAGAGCGGGTCTCCATCAATGCGTACTTCCCAATTCCCTTTACAAACCCTGAAAGAAACCCCGGCCGATGCCGAAATCGCCAGCCATCGGCTCATGCTGCGGGCCGGGATGATCCGCAAACTGGCGAGTGGTCTTTACAACTGGCTCCCGCTGGGTTTGAGAGTTTTACGCAAAGTCGAAGCGATTGTTCGTGATGAAATGAACAAGGCTGGTGCGCTCGAAGTTTTGATGCCTGGTGTACAGCCTGCCGAACTCTGGGAAGAAACCGGTCGCTGGCAAAAATACGGCCCTGAACTACTGCGCTTCAAGGATCGGCATCAACGCGAATTCTGCCTTGGCCCTACCCATGAAGAAATCATTACCGAACTGGCACGCAATGAATTGCAAAGTTATAAACAGCTACCCATCAATTTTTACCAGATTCAGAGCAAATTCCGTGATGAAATCCGTCCACGATTCGGATTGATGCGTGCCCGTGAATTTCTGATGAAGGATGCCTATTCATTTCATTTGGATGAAGACAGCCTGCATCAATCTTATGAACAGATGTACCAGACATACAACAACATTTTCAATCGCTGCGGACTGAACTTCCGTGCCGTACAGGCTGACAGCGGTTCTATTGGTGGCAATAGTTCTCACGAATTCCATGTATTGGCTGACTCTGGTGAAGATGCTATTGCCTTTTCAACAGAAAGTGACTTTGCCGCCAACATTGAACTCGCTGAAGCCATGCCAACCGGCGAGCGTGCAGCCCCGTCCCAGGAAATGCAGAAAGTTGACACACCTGAACAAAAAACCATTCAGGAAGTCTCTGAATTTCTCAAGGTTAAACCTTCGCAAACCATAAAAACGCTTATTGTAAATGGTGAAGAAGACAATACCGTCGTTGCAATGGTTTTGCGCGGTGATCACGAGCTTAACGAAATCAAGGCAGAAAAACTCGATGGTGTTGCAGAACCTTTAACTTTAGCCTGCGATGAAGCCGTTAAAGGCGCAACAGGCTGCATGCCCGGCTCAGTTGGCCCTGTAGGACTGATGATCAAGGTCTACGTTGATCGTGCTGCCAGTAGTGTTTCTGACTTCGTCTGCGGTACCAACAACGATGATAGTCACTATACCGGCGTTAACTGGGAACGCGACGTGCCTCTTGGAGAAGTGGTTGATATTAGAAATATTGTTGAAGGCGATCCCAGCCCTGATGGCAAGGGAAGCCTGACCATCGCTCGTGGTATCGAAGTCGGACATATCTTCAAACTGGGCAAAACCTATAGTGAAAAAATGCAGGCCAATGTTCTGGATGAAAACGGCAAAAGCGTCATCATGACCATGGGGTGTTATGGCATAGGTGTTTCTCGTGTTGTTGCTGCTGCCATTGAGCAACATCATGATGACAAGGGTATAATCTGGCCAGCAGCCATTGCGCCTTTCCAGGTGGCGCTATGCCCTATTCAAATAAAAAAGTCCGATGTTGTCAGGGAAACCTGTGAAAAGCTTTATGACGAGCTCAAGGCTACCGGTATCGATGTGATATTTGATGACAGGGATATCCGTCCCGGTGTCATGTTTGCTGACATGGAACTGACCGGCATTCCTCATCGTGTTGTTGTTGGTGAAAGAAGCCTGAAGGAAAACCAGGTAGAATACCGCTTCCGCGGTGATGACGAAAACCAGATGATTGCGCTTGATGTTATTGTCAGTATGCTGGTTGAAAAGCTTAAAGTTTAACGCCAACCTTGACCTGGTTACCCTTGTCAATATATTCAAGGGTATCAAAGCTTAACATGCGTGACATGGCTATTCCCCGGCCATGATTATCAAAAGCCCGGTCAGGATCCATTTCCAGATAACAGTTGAAATCAAAACCTTCACCGTCATCAGTGATCCAAAAATATACAAACGAATCTGTTTTCTCCATTTGTACCGAGACAAATCTTGAAGAATATTCAGGCATTTCCAGGCGCTTATCCACTTCTTCCTGCCAGTTGCCATTTGCCTTGAGCTCACCTTTTTCATCATAAGTGATCCCAAGGTTGCCATGTTCAACCGCATTGATCAGCAGTTCAGACATGCCAATCACAACACGTTGCGGATCCGGACAAATATTGGACAACATGGTTGCCACTTCCCTGGCCTCATCCAGCGACTTGAAGGTGAACTTCCCTTCTGACATCAGTTGATCAATGAGACTGGGCTCATCTACGTCATCCTGAATCGTGCGATAACGCAAGCGATCTTCAACCGCTGTAGCAATTACCGAACGCAGCATTTCCTCTTCAAAAGGTTTGGTCAGGTAATAATAGGCGCCTGCCTTCATGCCATCGGCAATGTCCTGTTTGGAAGCCAGAGCAGTCTGCAAAATCACAGGCAACTCCCTCAATACGGGATGTGACTTGATTTTCTCAAGAGTCTCCATGCCATCCATATTCGGCATCATTCGATCCAAAAGAATCAGGTCGAAATCATCGGGTTCTGCTTGGAGCTGATTCCACGCATCCAGACCATCCTCAGCCGAGCGCAATTCATATCCCTCGTCTTCCAGGTACTCCATGATGATTTCAATATTGAAAGGTTCATCATCTACAATCAGTATGGTGGCTTTGTTATTTGCCATTATTCTTTCCACAATATTTGTCTGCACCAAATTATAGCCAAGTAATGATTATTTGGCGCCATCGATTTGACACATTGTTCACCTGACAGCATGATAGGCGACCTTCATTAAAGTATTCTATTATTTAAAGGGCTATTTATGAGCTTTGTCAAACAATCTTCATATAACCGGGAAGAACTTCTCAAATGTGGAAACGGAGAACTTTTTGGGCCCGGTAATGCTCAACTTCCGACCCCCAACATGTTGATGATGGATCGTATCACCGAGATTACGGATGATGGTGGTGAGTTCGGCAAAGGCGAAATGAAAGCTGAACTCGATATTTCACCCGATCTATGGTTTTTTGATTGTCACTTTCCAGGCGATCCGGTAATGCCAGGCTGTCTTGGTCTTGATGCCATGTGGCAACTGGTTGGCTTCTATCTGGGATGGCTCGGCAACCCTGGTCATGGCCGTGCTCTGGGTGTTGGTGAAGTAAAATTTACCGGTCAGGTCCTGCCTTCGGCCAGTGTAGTGAAATACCATATCAATATGAAACGTGTCATCACGCGCAAACTGGTACTGGGTATTGGTGATGGCACAGTTGAAGTGGATGGCCGGAAAATCTATACCGCAAATGATTTGCGCGTAGGACTGTTTACCTCAACAGATGGTTTTTAATTCTCTGCTTGATTGTCATCTAGAGCGCAGCAAGAGATGACAAAAGTATCTTTTCTCAAAATCATTGCATTTCAGGTAACGGGATCATTTTGCCATTAACTGAAAGCAGACCAGCCTTGAGGCTTGCTTTTGATAGCAGCATATTGCCTTTACGCTCAACAAAGCCCTGACGAATCACCGTTTCAATCTGCTCGGTGGTTAACTGTTCAATATTCGACTGCAGTGCAGCCATATCCACTTCTTCAGCATTTTCACTGTTTTGCAGTGCATTCATTGCCTGCTGGAGGCTAATAGCCATTAACATCTGTTTAACCAGTGGCTCTGGCGCCCGAATGGATGCATCACCCACCAGTTTTTGAATCAATAATGGAGCTGCTGAAACATCGGTCACTTTCATGTCCTCGGCAGCCAGCGAAAAGGTCGCCGAAACCTGCCCCTGTGGAGTCAGTAATTCAAACTTGTTTATGCGGAAACCGGGATTCTGCTCCAGAAAAGCGGGTAAAGCGCTCATCATGACGCCCATCATCGCCAGCCCTTGCTGTTGTGGAGGCAGTTGTTGCTGTTGCATCTCACGCACGCTTTCCTGGAAACGTGCCATCACTTCTGCCGATATGGATACGATTTCCATTTCAAGCTCGGCCGGACCAAAACGTTCATCTGCAGCAAGCAATTGATCAAAGTGATAGCTAGCTGCCATATTGACGTTACCGCCCTCAACTGAAGACGAAGCAGACAACCCCAGGTTATTCAGTTCAACACTGAACTGGCTGGATTCATCCATGACCCTGAAATATTCAACCGACATATCACCGCCGCCAAGCATCAGGTCATTAATACCACGTACCGATTCTGATACCAGTTCCAGTTTCCCTACTTCAAGTCGACCACTACCCGGTGAGTAAACCCTGAGACCATCACCTGCCAGGTTCAAGGTTATCTTGCCCTTTACCAGGTTGAAATTGATATCACCGGACAGACCAAAAAAATCCATGAACAGGTCTTTATCCAGTTCTGCTGGATCGCTCATTTTTGGCAAATCTATTTCTGTATTCCCGTCACCTGAAAAACCGATCGTGGTTATAATTTCAGCTTGCATATCTTCAGGAAAAACGGGTTTGCCATCGTACAGGAAGATGGAAGTGATCCGGGAAAGGTCACCAGTCCATCCATGCAAACTGTAAGGACCAAGTAAAAACTGGCTTTCAATCGTAATGCTGATGTCCTTGATATCAGTGTTTGGCGCATTGATGGGCAGTGATAATACCGACTCGGCCCGGGAGTCAAAAAATCCCCGCTCATATTCGTGGCTGGTTAACTGGTAACCTGCCGCCTCGAATTCAGCCAGTATGCCACGGTAGCGATTTTCGATTTCAAAGCCCAAAAGAAAGGGTGACAAAGCTGCGATAAACAAAACGATAACGATAAGTAAACGGATTTTTTTCACGCTTCACCCCTGATTTTTTGAACCTGGCTGACAATGCTTTCCACATCCAGACCAGCCTGTTGATATTGTTGTTGCTGGGTTGCATGCTCAATAAAATCGTCAGGCAAACCCAGGTGAAAAAGCTGCACATCCGCATGATGATTTACAGCTTTACTGTCGAGATACTCTGCAACTGCCGAACCTGCACCGCCAGCAACGACATGGTTTTCCAGGGTAACCAGTAAAGAATACTCTCTGGCAAGTTCATCTATGAGGTTTTCATCGAGCGGTTTTACAAACCGCATATTGACGACGCTGGCATCAAGCTTTTCAGCCGCCTGCATGGCCTGTGGATGGACATCGCCAAATGCCAGTAAAGCTATCCCTTTTCCCTGTCGTGTGATTTCGGCCTTGCCGATCTCCAGCAACGCTGCAGATTTATCCACTTCAACGCCAGGACCACCACCGCGCGGATAACGCACCACTGCGGGCCCTTCATAGAGCCAGGCTGTTTGCAGCATTTGACGGCATTCATTTTCATCCGCTGGTGCCATGACAACCATATTTGGAATACAGCGACTGAAGGCAAAATCAAAACAACCGGCATGCGTGGCTCCATCTGCTCCAACCAGGCCGGCACGATCGACAGCAAATGTCACGTCCAGGTTCTGAAGCGCCACATCATGAATAAGCTGATCATAAGCTCGCTGTAAAAATGTCGAGTAAATGGCAACTACCGGTTTTAATCCGTCACAGGCCATACCTGCTGCCAGCGTAACGGCATGCTGCTCAGCAATGGCAACATCGTAGTAACGTTCAGGATATTGTTGTGAAAACTCTACCAGCCCGGAACCTTCACACATGGCCGGGGTAATACCAATTAGGCGAGTATCCTGAGACGCGGTATCACAAATCCATTCGCCAAAAACCTGTGTGTAGGTTTTTACCGATGAACCACTTCCGGTTTCACCGGTTTCTATATCGAATGGAGACACACCATGATAAAAAACAGGATTACCCTCAGCCGGGTCATAACCCTTGCCCTTTTGAGTTACCACATGAAGAAAACGTGGCCCCTGAATTTCCTTGAGATTGCCAAGCGTATCAATCAAGCCTGGCAGGTCATGCCCATCGATGGGCCCCATGTAATTAAAGCCAAGCTCCTCAAACAGGGTGCCGGGAATCACCATACCTTTCATATGTTCTTCCCAGCGCTCCATCAGGTCTACTACGCCTGGCATGCTTTTGAAAGCCGATTTTGAACCATCGCGCATCATGTTGTAGGTTCGACTGGAAAGTACCTTGGTCAGATACTTGCTGATTGCACCAACCGGAGACGAGATCGACATATCGTTGTCATTGAGAATCACCAGCAGATCAGTATCCAGTGAACCCGCATGGTTCAGGGCTTCGAATGCCATCCCGGCGGAAAGCGCTCCGTCGCCGATAATGGCTATGATTTCTCGCTCGATACCCTGGCTCTCGGCAGCTACTGCCATGCCCAGGGCTGCGCTGATTGAAGTGCTTGAATGCCCTACGCCGAAGGTATCGTATTCAGACTCTTCTCGCCTTGGAAAACCGGATACTCCGTCCTTTTGTCGCAGGGTATGCATCTGGTTCTTGCGGCCAGTGAGTATTTTGTGGGGATAGGCCTGATGCCCTACATCCCAGATCAGACGGTCATCAGGTGTGTTGAACATGTAATGAAGCGCCAACGTCAACTCGACTACACCCAGGCCTGCTGCCAGGTGACCTCCAGTTTCAGAAACTGTCTGGATCAGAAATTGCCTGATTTCTTCAGCCACTTCCGGCAACTGCTCTGCCGCTAATGCCCTCAAATCTTTGGGCAAACTGATTTGATCCAGTAGTTGATTCACGTCGAGGTTGTTCTCAGGGTAAAATATCGCGTTATTCTATCTCAAAGCTGATTTCAGGTCTTGTTTGTTACGGCGTAAATATCACGGTCAGGAGGTTAGCCAGTTTCAGTTAACCCTTTACAGAAGTCTCATTCCGCATGAATGCGGAATGGAAGCCTACATGGATGTATTTACGGCGTCTTCTGTAAAGGGTTAACTGAAACTGGCTTGACTGGAAAGGAGTACTCTCTATCCAACATGAAAAAGCGAAGCTACAAAGATAAACGCACACAGGCTGAACAACGTTATAAAAAACATCGGCAGCGTAATATTCTGGCCAAGCCCGGCGTGCATGATTTCATCCTGGTACTGGATCACCTGAAAGCCGGGTTTAATGTCCCCAAGATTTTCAGGAGTGCCCAGGCATTGGGAGCCCATGAAATTCATCTGGTGAATATTCCCCCTTTCGACCCTGCTCCGGCCAAGGGGGCTTTCAAATATGTTCCGGCTGTTTTTCATGAGAGTTTTGCAGGCTGCTATCAGAATCTAGCGGAGCGTGGCTATACCTGCTTTATTCTGGAGCCATCAGAAGGTGAACCTGTTGATAAAGTACAGTTTCCTAAAAAATCAGCCTTTATTTTCGGCAATGAGGAGTTGGGTATAAGCTTTGACTCAGAAGACTATGAAGAGATACAACGCCTGAGTATTACCCAGTATGGTCCGGTAGACAGCCTGAACGTCAGCATCGCCGCGTCCATTGTCATGTATGAATATGCCCGTCAGCAGCATGCCGGTTGATTTTCTGATTATCGGACAGGGAATGGCTGGTTCTTTGCTGGCCTGGTCACTGATTAAAGCAGGTTATTCAGTGCATATCGTTGACAATAACCATGCGCACTCTTCCTCGGTAGTTGCAGCCGGACTGATTAATCCACTTGCCGGCAAAAGGCTTGTTAAGCCTGATGACTGTGTCCATTATCTTCAACAATTACAGGCTACTTATTCGGGGTTTGAAACATATTTTTCACGGCAATTTTATTTTCCTGTGGAGATGCTACGTTTTATGAAAGAGGCTTCACAGCAGGATTTCCTGAAAAAGCGTCAAGCTGACCCAGCCTATTCTGACCTGATTGCAGAGGTTTTTTCTGCGGATGAAGACACCAAACCTTTAGTTAATCGCTTTGGTGGTTGTATTCAGCAACAAACCGGATATCTGGATATTCCCGCATTGCTCACTTCGCTTAATCGGTTTTTCCATGGCCAAAACATCATCGATCAATACCGTGTAGATTATGACGAGATAAAACTTGAAGATCAGCGAGTAAAATACAAACAGCTGGAAGCCTCTTTCTGCATTTTCTGTGAAGGCTACCAGGCGACAGCCAACCCCTGGTTTAAATGGCTACCTTTCCAGCCCGCCAAGGGGGAAATACTGACGATCGAAGCTGATCAGCTGCAAACCGAAAAAATCATCAACCGCTCCAACTGGCTGATTCCAATCGGCAATAACCAATTTCGCACTGGCTCGACCAATAGCTGGGAATTTACCGACGACGCACCGACTGAATCGGGAAAAAAAGAAATCGAAAATAATCTGACAAATTTATTCATACACACACCTGAATACAAAGTGGTCAATCATCAGGCTGGCGTCAGGCCGGCCACACGCGATAAAAACCCGTTTATCGGCTTCCACCCGGGGTTTAGCCAGCTTGGCATCTTCAACGGCTTTGGTGCCCGTGGCAGCTTGACCATTCCCTGGTATAGCCGGATATTTACCGAGAGCATCAACCAACAGAGGTCACTTCCAACTACCGTTGATATACGTCGTTTTCATTCCTGATGCCTTCACTGACCAGACAAGTTCAAAATGAACTCAGTAAATTTCTTTCGGAGGGCTCCATAGCCATTGATGCCACCGCCGGCAATGGACATGACACGGCTTTTCTGGCTGAACAAACGGGTGATTGCGGCCATGTTTATGCTTTCGACATTCAGCATCAGGCGATTGAAAATACCCGCAATCGTTTACAAGAATTGAAACTGGAGCAGCACGTAACCCTGATAAAAGACAGTCATGAATATCTCCAGACTCATATACCTGCCAACTATCAAGGGCAAATATCTGTCGTCATGTTCAATCTGGGTTATCTTCCAGGATCTGACAAACATTGCGTCACCAGCACAGAATCAACCCTCAAAGCCCTGAACCAGGCTATCTCCCAGCTCAAGCCAGGTGGAGCCCTGTCCATCATGCTTTATCCTGGCCATGAAGGTGGGCAGGAAGAAACGAATGCCGTTCTGAATTGGGGAAGGAATCTACTATCTCCATGGAAAACCCGGCACATTATTACAGCAGGTCCTCAATGGTTGCTGGTTACCTGCAGCGAATCAGTTTTCAGTTGATACTAATCAATGAACAACAATTGACAATTATCAATAAAGGGCTAGTTTATATAGATAAATGCAGTAAAGGCAGAAAATAACTGCCTGTCTCCGAACCACCACCAGGAGAAACATCATGCCCATACCTTCAAACAGCATTTATCGGGATGCCGCCGATTTCAGAATAACCTGGCAGGAAGCCCTGCGCTGGACCATGATCATTGATGAAGAAGATGAAATCATCACGCCAGCTTCCGCTACAGAAAGAGAATTATTTAAATCCAAGGTATCTTCACTGCGCTCTTATTCGAGAACCGTATCTGACGATTTCCTGAGGGCGATTGTACAAAAACTATAACTTTTTCCAGTACAGCAGGCGATTGTTTGCCGGCATTTCATAGTCCTTGGCCAGTTCCAACCCAGCCTGACTGGCCAATCGATCCAGGGCTTCAAAATCCCTGATCCCGCTTTGCGGGTCTCTTTCTTTTAACCATTGTTCAAAACGGGCATTGCTGTCACTGGTAAATTGTCCGTTATAGTTAAAAGGCCCATACAACAACAGCATTCCGCCCGACGTTAAGCATTTTCCAGCCCCGGCAAAAAAAGCCTCAACCGCTTCCCAGTCCATAATGTGAACAGTATTGGCGGAGAAAACCACATCATAGACAATGTCAGGCCAGGTACTTTGAAGCGTATCCAGTTCCAGTGGCTGAAGCACATTTTCCAGTCTGGAGTCAGCAATCCACATTTTTATAGCTTCGTGATTTTCCAGCCTGTCACTGCATTGCCAGGTCAGATGAGGCAATAGCTCGCTGAAATACACAGCATGCTGGCCCGTACCACTGCCAATCTCCAGGACTGAGCCAGAGGATGCCAGTAAGGGCTTAATGGCTGAAAAAATGGGTTGCCAGTTTTGTTCGGATGATTCAGCGCGAGGTTTCATGATTTTTATAAGGCAATCTTTCCTGTAATTGACGGGCATAGTCTGCCACGGCCTGTTGCTCCTGCTGACAATAATGTGCAATCGCATCATGATAGACATCAGAAGATAACCAGTGAGCAGACTTTGTAATCACCGGGACAAAACCACGGGCAATTTTATGTTCTCCCTGTGCTCCGGGTTCAAAACACTCGATTTTATGACGAATACAATAATCAATTCCCTGATAGTAGCATGCCTCGAAGTGAAGCTGATCCACCTTATCGACACTACCCCAGTGTCTGCCGTAAAGCGTGGTATCACTGACATACATCAGGGCACCGGCAATACACTCGCCTTCGCGGTCAGCCAGAACCAGCAGCACATTGTCAGGCAAAGTTTCACCAATTTCTTTAAAGAATCCCAGGTTGAAGGTTGCCATTCCCCATTTTTCTGAAAAAGTATTGTCATAGAAGCGGGTGAAATCTACCCAGTCCTGCTCACTGGCACTATGACCATTTAACAGCCTGAAGCTTACATTGGCATTGATGACAGCCTGGCGTTCCCTGCGAATATTCTTGCGTTTTCTGGACGCAAGCGTTTCAAGAAAATTATCAAAACTTTCATATCCGCGATTGAACCAGTGATACTGACAATCGTGGCGTATCAACAAATCAGAGTGAATAAAAAAATTCTGCTGCTGCTTTTCCGGAAAAAGACAATGAAAACTACTGAATTGCTGCTTGCATAGTTCTGTTGCAGTGTTCAGCAATACCGGAAACCAGGTTGCTTCCTCACCTTCAGCACATAACATGCGCTGGCCATTGGCTGGCGTATAGGGAATGGCAGATACCAGCTTGGGAAAATATTGCATACCTGAGCGCTGGTAGGCATCAGCCCAGGCATGGTCAAAAACAAATTCACCGTAGGAATTCCTCTTTTCATACAACGGCATGGCCGCTACCAGCTGCTCCTGTTCATAAATAGCAATATGACGAGACAGCCAGCCAAATTTTTCACCAACACAATCATGACGTTCCATTGCATACAGAAACTCATGGGAGAGCAGTGGATTATTGTCCTTAACAAGACAGTTCCACTGGTCCTGTGGTATTTCAGAGATGGATTGATGAATTTTAATTTGCATCATTCAAATATCTTAAAGCACACTTGCCTCTTCACTGATAAAATACTGTCACTAATTTTTTGAGGTTTTTCCGATGAAAAAATTACTGGTACTGATTCTGCTCATTCCTCTAATGGCTCAGGCGGAATTTCTGAGCGTTGAAAAAGCCTGGATACGCGCAGCGCCGCCCAATGCCCGCGTTATGGTTGCCTATGCAACGATCAACAACATCAGTGAATATACCATCTGGCTGACAGGCGCAAGCAGTTCGCATTTCAAAGCTGTGGAAATGCATGAAACTATTGAAGAAAACGGTATGGCCAGCATGATTCATGTAGACTTTATTCAATTGGCACCGGGAGAAAGCGTGAATTTTGGACCTGGCGGCAAACATTTTATGCTGTTTACACCACTTGCCAGCAGTTCTGTTGGTGACAGTATCGAGCTCAAGCTTCATCTGGGCAACGGAGACAGGGAAAGTTTCAGTGCTAAAGTATCGCGCAAACAACCCTGATGTAACATATAATCATTTAATTATTTGGACAGTTAATTTTCATAGTCATGACATACCAGACAGACGACGTACGCATCAAATCCATCACCCAGGTTGTTCCTCCTACAGAGGTACACGAGCAATGCCCTATCAGTGAGCAGGCGGCCAAAACTGTCCATGATTCACGTGATGCCATTCACAACATTCTGCATGGCAAGGATGATCGCCTGCTGGTTGTTATTGGCCCCTGTTCGGTTCATGACCCGAAAGCGGCAATCGAGTATGCCAATCATCTGAAAGCGGCCAGAGACAAACTGCAAGATGACCTGATGATCGTCATGCGCGTCTATTTCGAAAAACCTCGCACCACTGTTGGCTGGAAAGGCCTGATCAATGATCCTTATCTTGATGAGTCTTTCAAAATCAATAAGGGTCTGGGACTTGCCCGAAAACTGCTGCTGGACATCAATGAAATGGGCTTGCCAGCCGGCACAGAGTTCCTGGACCTGATCAGCCCCCAATATGTGGCTGACCTGATCAGTTGGGGAGCCATCGGAGCTCGTACCACTGAAAGTCAGGGACACAGAGAACTGGCATCAGGCCTGTCCTGCCCGGTTGGTTTTAAAAATGGTACTGATGGAAAAATGAAAATAGCTGTGGATGCTATCCATGCTGCAGCCCGCCCTCATGTTTTCATGTCGCTGACCAAGGAAGGACAATCTGCTGTATTCTCCACTAGCGGTAATGCTGATACCCATATCATTCTGCGCGGTGGCCAGCGTCCAAATTACGATGCAGAAAGTGTGAATATCGCTGCTGAAGAAATGCAGACATCCGGGCTCGCACCAAAACTAATGGTTGATTTCAGTCATGCCAACAGCAGTAAGGATCATGCCAAGCAGGTTGCTGTCGGACATGATGTCGCTCACCAGATATCCAAAGGTGACAAACGTATTATCGGAGCCATGATCGAGAGCCACCTCGTATCCGGGCGCCAGGATAATGTTCCTGGGCAAACATTGACTTATGGTCAGAGTATTACCGATGCCTGTATTGACTGGGATACTTCGCTTCCATTGCTCGAAAAGCTGGCTGAGGCAGTCAGGCTACGTCGGAAAATTCCGAATCATTAATAGGGCTTCAATAATCTCATCTCGAGCGTAGCGAAAGATCTGTTTTCATAGGTTTTTCGACAAGCTCATGATGATAATTTTCGATCATATAAAACTAAAAAGCCCCGCATTGCGGGGCTTTTTTTGGGTATGAAAAATCAACCTCAGGAAAGCTTCTCTTTGATACGAGCCGCCTTACCTGTACGACCACGCAGGTAGTACAGTTTTGCACGACGCACATTACCGCGACGGGCTACTTCGATTTCTGAAACCAATGGGCTGTAGGTCTGGAAAACACGCTCGACACCTTCGCCGTGTGAAATCTTGCGAACAGTGAAAGAAGAATTCAGACCACGGTTTTTCTTGGCGATACAAACACCTTCGAAGGCCTGCAGACGCTCACGGTTACCTTCCTTTACCTTAACCTGAACAACCAGGGTATCTCCCGGACCGAAATCAGGTACGTCTTTTTCCATTTGCTCGTTTTCGAGTTCCTGAATAATGTTGCTCATGGTTATGTTGCTCCTAATCTGATGATGTCTTTGACATCAAATCGTATTGTTCAATTAATGCCTGTTCCTGTCGTGTCAGTTCCCGTTGATTAAACAGGTCTGGTCGACGTTCGCGGGTTCTGATCAATGACTGCTGTAAGCGCCATTTTTCTATCTCCGCATGATTGCCGCTTAACAGTACATCCGGTACCTGTTCACCCTCCAGGGTTTCAGGACGGGTATAATGCGGACAATCCAGTAATCCGTTTGTAAAAGAGTCCTGTTCAGCAGAATCTGCATGTCCCAGTACCCCGGGAATCAATCGACTTACCGTATCGATCAAAACCATTGCTGGTAATTCCCCACCGGATAACACGTAGTCTCCGATTGAAATTTCCAGATCCACCTGCTTGCTCAACAGGCGCTCATCAATCCCCTCATAACGACCACAAATCAGAATCAGGCCTTCTTCACTGGATAGCTGTCTTGCCATGTCCTGAGTTAAAGGCTGTCCCTGTGGACTTAAATATACTGTTTTTGCTGATGGACTTTGCTCACGGGCTGAATCTATCGCAGCATCCAGCGGCTCAATTTTCATGACCATTCCTGGCCCGCCACCGTAAGGTCTGTCATCCACGGTTTTATGCACATCGTGCGTATAATTACGTGGATTCCAGCATTGCAGGTTGATCAGTTCCTGCTTTTGCGCCCTGCCAATCACTCCTGCGGCAAGCGCGTCCATCATTTCAGGAAAGAGTGTGACAACATCAAAGCGCATACGCTTTCCCTACATTAAAATTCAGGGTCCCAATCGACGGTTATCAACCCATTATCAAGATCAATTTTATGAACGACCTGGTCCTTAATATAAGGTATGAGTCTTTCACGATCCCCCTTGATAACGATGACATCGTTGGAGCCGGTCTCAAACAGGTGTGAGACAACTCCCAGCTCAATCCCGTCAAGGTTTTTTACCTTGAGACCTTCCAGATCAGTCCAGTAAAACTCATCCTTACCGGCTGTCTGCGGCAGCTGCTCACGCCTGATTGCAATCTTGCAACCCTTGAATTTTGCTGCCTCATCCCTGTCATCACAACCTTGCAGTTGCACTATAACCCCTTTGCCATGCTTGCGTCCCTGTAGCGGCATAACTTCAAGCCATTGATTATCTTTCCGGATAAACCACGGCTTGTATCTGGCAATATTCTGAACCGGGTCTGTTTCAGAATAGATTTTCAACCAGCCCTTGACCCCATAAACCCCGGATACACGTCCGAGTATAATATAGTGGTCGTCGCTCAATGATTAAGCGGCAGCGGAAGCCTGCTTGATCAGAGTATTAACGCGTTCTGAAGGCTGAGCACCCTGGGACACCCAGTAGTTGATGCGATCCATATCAATACGCAACGTCTCTTCACCGCCTTTAGCGACAGGGTTAAAGAAACCCAGACGTTCAATGTAACGACCATCACGCGGCTTGCGATGATCCGCAGCTACGATGTGATAAAAAGGGCGCTTCTTGGAACCGCCTCTTGATAAACGAATGCTTACCATATTAATAACCTTAAAATCAGGGACTTAAATACCCGAATTCCCACAACTTGGGCACCCGGAAAAACCAAAGCGCGAATTATAATGAGTTTCTGACAAAAGTGAAGGGATTTTTTGCCTAAAATGGAAAACCGCCGGGAGGCATTCCGCCAGGAGGCATACCCCCTCCGCCGGGAAATTTCCCCTGCATGCCGCGCATCATCTTCGCCATGCCGCCACCTTTCATTTTCTTCATCATTTTCTGCATCTGGGTAAACTGCTTAAGCAGTTTGTTGACATCCTGAACCTGGGATCCGGAACCGGCTGCAATTCGCTTCTTGCGAGAACCTTTAATGACAGCAGGAAATTCCCGTTCATGCGGTGTCATGGAGTTGACAATTGCAATTAAGCGATTGATTTCCCTATCATTAACCTGGTTCTTCACCTTGTCAGGAATCTGGTTCATTCCCGGCAGTTTATCCATCAGACCACCGATGCCCCCCATGGCATTCATCTGCTGCATCTGCTCTTTGAAGTCCTCAAGAGTAAATGACTTGCCCTTGGAAATCTTTTTCGCCAGTTTGGCGGCTTTTTCCTGGTCGACTTTCTGGGTGACTTCTTCAACCAGGCTGAGTACATCCCCCATACCCAGAATACGTGAGGCCAGGCGGTCAGGATGGAAAGCTTCAAGCGCAGTGGTTTTCTCACCCACCCCGAGAAATTTAATCGGCTTGCCGGTAATCTGGCGAATGGACAAGGCTGCACCACCACGCGCATCACCATCGGCTTTGGTGAGAATCACACCTGTCAGTTCCAGGCTGTCATTGAATGCCTTGGCAGTATTAGCCGCATCCTGACCGGTCATGGAATCAACCACAAACAGGGTCTCAACCGGCTTGATTTCGGCGTGCAGCTCCTGAATTTCCTGCATCATGTCTTCATCGACGTGCAGACGACCTGCGGTATCAATAATAAGCACATCCATGAATTTCTTGCGCGCCTCAGCCAGTGCAGAACGAGCAATTGCCACGGGTTTCAGATCAGGCGTGCTAGGGAAAAATTCAGCATCAACATCCTTGGAAAGCGTTTCAAGCTGATCAATCGCAGCCGGACGATAAACGTCACAACTGACCACCATGACTTTTTTCTTGTCACGTTCTTTGAGCAAGCGGGACAGCTTGGCAACACTGGTGGTTTTACCAGAACCCTGTAAACCGGCCATCAGGATGACTGCGGGAGGCTGGGCAGCCAGGTTCAGCGATTCATTGGCCTCACCCATCATGGTGACCAGTTCGTCGTTTACGACCTTGACCAGCACCTGTCCGGGTGTGAGGCTTTTCATAACCTCTTCGCCGATGGCTTTTTCACGTACCCTTTCGATGAAGTCTTTAACAACAGGCAAAGCAACATCGGCTTCCAGCAAGGCCATACGCACTTCGCGTAAAGTCTCCTTGATATTGTCTTCGGATATGCGTCCCTGGCCTTTGAGGTTCTTTACAACTCTTCCAAGGCGGTCAGATAGATTGTCAAACATTAAATCAACCTTTTATAAATACTGGATCAGCTTCGCTGGTCCCACGGACCCGGCCATAAACATTCCGGAATAACAAAGTAAGATTATATCGAAATCTTCCACCAATGTGTGTCTTATGACATCATTAACGCATGGAGCACGCATTACTTCCAATCTCTGCAATTTTCCTTTACCTGATCAGCGGTTTTCTGACAGGTCACCGCTTGTTTTCAAAACAGGAAAAAAGGCTCCCCCGCTTTCTGACGATAGCGATAGGTTATCTTGCCCTTCTGTCTCACGGAATAATTCTCTACCAGGACACCATGCTGGCCGAGGGATACAACCTCGGGATTTTTAACGCCTTTTCTCTGGTTGCCTTTGTGATTGCTGCCATTTTGCTGATTTCCGCACTCACCAAGCCAGTTGAAAACCTCGGCATTATCATTTTTCCGGCTGCAGCTTTTACCATTATTTTCCAGGTACGTTTCGCAGGGATAATGTTGCTCCCAGATGGCACCAACTGGGGGTTGAAAGTCCATGTCCTGATTTCGATACTGGCCTACAGCCTGCTGACCATTGCCAGTGTACAGGCCATTTTACTGGCGATACTCGACAAGCAATTGCATGAGCGAAAAACAGGTACTTTCGTGCGAGCCATGCCGCCATTGCAAACCATGGAAACCCTGCTGTTTGAGATGATTGGTGTGGGCTTTGCCCTGCTGACAGCTGCCTTGTTTTCCGGCTTTTATTATCTCGAAGACATGTTTATGCAGCAAGTAGCCCATAAAACCGCGCTGTCTATTCTTTCATGGATTTTCTTCGCGGTATTGCTATGGGGACGTATCAAGTTCGGCTGGCGCGGCAGAAAAGCCATTCGCTGGACGCTGGGCGGATTTGTGATGCTGATGCTGGCTTATTTCGGGAGCAAGGCGGTACTGGAGATCATTTTGAATTAATGTTCGTTATCGAATCGAGCTACATGCTTGCTGAATCACTGAATCCCATGTCATGGACGTATCCTGCCTGAAAATATCTACCGTCGGATACCAGTCACATTTTGTACCCTTCAAACCCCAACGCCAATTAGGCAGCCTGGGTAAAAGCAATTTTACATCCACACCAAGTGCACCTGCGAAATGCACGACAGAATTGTCGATGGTAATCACATGATCACATTTGCTGATCAGGTTAAACACCCCTTCCAGGTCATTAAAACAATCAACTGGATCAAACAGCTCAAATCCAGCTTCTTCAATCTTCTTAATATCTTCTTCAGGAACCAGATACTGCAGATTGACCAGAACACATTCTGCAGGATCAAGATGCTGTAGCAGTTGAGCAATATGAACCGACCTTCTTGTTCCATATTCCTCGTTCATACTCAACCAACTGATGCCAACTTTTTTCCTTTTGTCTGGAACGCCTGAAAATACTGATTCGAGGTCATTCATGATAACTGGTTTTATAAAGTGTTGTTGAATCCGTTCTTCTATCAATTCTGGATAAAAATGAACCAGTAAATCCCCCATGGGACTCTGATAATCAAAATCACTATTGGAAATATCAGAGCCTTTCGGTAAAAAAATGAATTCCGGAAAGTTAAGTTCCAAAGTAGAAACAAAACGCTTATCACATTCTATAAAAAAATTTCCTTCCAGCTTTGACAGTACAGGAGCCAGGCGCAAAAACATTATTTCATCACCAACTCCCTGCTCAGACCATATTATAATTCTTCCCATGCGGTCAGGCTTGTCCCAGCCAGGAATACCGGAAAACCTTGAGAACTGCTCCTCAGACAAGCGGTACTGATAAAGTGGCAAGCCTTTTTCGAAATCATCAATGGAAAGTAAAGCCAGGGATAAATTGAATTTTGCCTGTTGATTCGAAGAATCAAGCTCAAGACATTTTTCATAACTCTTGATGCTTTCAGAATAATTCAGTGATTCATCATAAATCCGACCTTTAAGGAAATAGTTTTTACTATTTGCATCGTCAAGCTCAATTCCTGATTCTATGGCTAACAGTGCCTGGTCAAATAAATGATGCTTGGCAAAAAAAACACCCAGATGCTGATAAATCACCGTTTCATTTGGATATTGATTGAGTAGTTCCAGGTATTTTTCCATGGACTGCTCCACAGAAGAAAATATTGCTTCATTATGAATATGCTCCAGCCTTTGGTACAAGATACTTTCATTCATAAATAGTTACCTGGATGATATACAAAACGATGAAATTCAGTTTAACCCTAAAGATAAAAGTTATGCACATGCAATGAACAATTAATATAATATTGATAACAGTAAATTTTTTCAGAGTAATCGACTTCAGTGAATGTAAAAATTCCACACATCAACCAACCCAAAGCCGTTATCCTGAATTTCACAGCAGATAGTTATCATTGGGGATGTTACGCAACCTCAATGGAAATTTACCATTCTTTATCAGAAATGGGGTTTTATATCGATCCAATCAGTGTATCTGTTACTCATTCAGTCAAACCCACTCCTGCCAAATTAAGTGATTTTACCGATCAACAATTTTTTATAAACTTCATCAACACTAATCACTGGCTGATAAGCTCGTTAGAGGCCGCGGACATCGTTATTGTTAATGGAGAAGGAACCCTTCACAGACTGACTGAAGCATCTTTAAATCTGCTATATCTAATATACGTCTCTAAAATTGCATTTGAAAAACCTACCTTTCTAATAAACCATTCATGCTTTCCTTTCGGTGACCGAAAAGTTCCTTGCGAGACTGATACCGAGAACATCTATAAACTGATCATTGAAAAGCTTGATCATGTAGTAGCCAGAGAAGATTATACCAATCAAATCTATAACGCCTTAGAAGTCAGCAACACACTTGCTTTTGATTGTCTCCCCAGATTTCTGGATAGATTTGATTTAACATCCTCTCATGATCCTCAGGGCTTTCTTCTGATTTCTGGTGGTATTGCTTTATCCCAAATAAATCTTGATGCTATTTCATCTATATGCAAAAAAGTCATTAAAAGTGGAAATCCTGTCAGGTTTTTGATGGGTGCTAAATCAAGAAACGCACCCGAAGATTACAAAACATTTGAATTGCTTAATGCAGAGCTTCCGGAGCTGGAAGCCATAGAAGCAGAATCCATGGAAGAATGGATAAATAACATCCGTTTTTCTAACTATCTTTTATCGGGTCGTTTTCATCATACTATTGCTGCGCTGGCATTAGGCACTCCATGCTCGACCTTTCCATCGAATACGCCAAAAATTGAAGGCGTCATGCACACCTTAAATGAAAATAAAGTGATAGAAGCCCCTCTTGAAGAGATAAGCGAAAGAATCTTGGATGCTTTAGAAAAGCCTATGACCGATGTTTCGGATAACAGGACTAAAAGAATGATTGATTTATCTTCAATGAATTTTGAAGCAATCCACAATCATCTGGATTCATAAGCTTTAATAGCGCCTTTATCTTTATTGAGTTGGATAATCTGATCTCTTAAATCATCTCGAGCAGCCGTCACTAATTGCTGCATTTCCTGATCCACTTGAATGATCTGCTGGACTTTTTTTCCAATTTCTTCAGATTTTTCAATATCAGCATTAGAGAGACCATCCATTAAAGACTGCTGACGCTCGCCTTCTAGTCTAGCCACCTCGGCCCAGTTTTCTTCGCGAGCAAAAGCAAGCATCTGGCGCGTTATTTCCAAAGCTTCATTCAGAATGACATTGACTTCGGCAGGGGTCATGAAATATCTCGAAATCGAGATTAGCCAGAAGAGGCAGGAGATGAATTTTTGATATCATCGGGCATTGCATCCCAACCAGACTTGATTTGTAACATTAGCGAACTGACTTCAGTCAGTGCCTGAACTTCATTTTTAGCATTTGCATCGACGAGACGGTTATACATATAACCATACAGATCATCCAGGTTAGCCGCAATTTCACCACCAGCATTCAGATCCAGACTGCTTTTAAGCGCATTTATGATAGCCATTGCAGAAGAAATGCTGGCACTTTTACCTTCAATCTCTTTACGCTCAATTTGCCCTTTTGCAGTAGCAACCTTGGACAATATACCTTCCATCAACATTTGAACCAGACGATGCTGACTGGCATAACCCGCCTCTGCCTCAGCTGCTACGCTACTATATTGTCCCAGTGCTTTGCGACCAAATGACATTAATGTTCTCTGTTACATCCAATGGTTAAAACAGGATAGCGACATCATAGCCGAAAACTTTAATGTTTTAAAAGCTACCCAATTGAGAAACAAAGCTCATGGTGCCTTGCATACTACCAATTAAAGAATCAAGACTTGCAAATTTTGACCTAAGAGCAGCTTCTTTCAGCTCCATCCTTGCTTCAAGCGAGAAAATATCATCTTCTGCATCATCAATTCTAGATTGCAAATTTTCTTCACGGTTTTTAACAATACCATTATTATCCAGGAATTGACCAGCAATCTCCCCTAGTCTGAAAGCCATGCCCTGATCATCATTGGCAAACAAATCAGCAACCGATTGAAAATCCAGATCTAACGCATTTTGCAAGTCACTTGAATCAAGAGATAATTCGCCTGTTTTTGAATCAGTGTTCAGTCCGACTTGAATCAGAGCAGAAAAAGTCCCCGTTAAGCCAACTGGATTAGAATTGTAAACATTTCTAATCGCACTCTGAATAGAACGCACCGTGCTGTCACTCTGTAACTCATCGTTTGAAACATCGTTCAAGGTTGAATAAAGATTGTTGTAAGCTTCAACAAATTCTTCAACAGACTTTTCAATCTCATCTGTGTCGCGATCGATATTAAGCGTTGCTGTTCCTAGACTTTTTAGTTCAAAAGTAATGCCATCGATGACACTGGAAGCCTGATTACTAGCCGATGTAATATCAAAGCCATCCACGCTAAATGACGCATCCAGGTCCGCTAAATCAGTAATGGTCTCATAGGTAATTTCATCGCCACCACCGCCACCGGGGGGACCACCGCCACCGGGACCACCGCCACCAACAACAGCTACCTGATTGATGGACGCCAGGTTGAGCGATGTGGCAATAGAACCACTTAACTGTAACCGATTGTCAAAGCCTTCCTCTTCGGAAGTCAAGACCAGACGCTGCTGACCTGTATCAACATTAATAATCGAAGCAGTAACGCCTGGATTATCAGTATCGTTATTAATTAAATCACGTATTTCTTCCAGCGTTTTTCCTGCTGGATTGATCGTCAGAGAATCTGCTCCAATAGTAACCGTTAAATCACCCGTAAATGTCGCTGTATCGGCAGATTCATCGGAAGCCATTTTATGGCGCTGAGCCAAACGGGATATTTCAATATCGTAGGTGCCTTTCGCCGCTTCACTGGTGGTGGATGCAGATAAGACATCTTCATCTGAAGATATTGCAGAATAGACTTTGAATTTATCAAGTGAACCCAGGCCTTCCATCGCTGTTTCAAATGAAGAAAGAGCGCTACTGATTTTTCCATAAGCACTCAACTGGCTTTCGTAACCACGAATATTAGATTCCAGCTTGTTGATAGGCTGTCGCTCAAGCGCCATCAACTGACTGACAATACCATTTATATCTAAACCAGAACCGACTCCTGCTGCTGAAATAGCCATACTACTACCCCTGAAAGAGCTTAATGTCAGACAGATTCACGAAATATAAGCCCAGCAACCTCTTCGAGGCGTGCCTTGATTTCACGAACCTCCTTGGAAGGAATCTCTCGGACAATTTCGTCTGTTTCCTTATCAATAACCTTAACAAAAGTACCGCCACTTTTTTCATCAACACTGAACAATAAATCACGCTGCAAATTTTGTGCCACAGAATTTAATTCAGTTACCGCTGATTCTAGCTCTGCTCCACTGATATCAGTTTCATTTTCTTGATTATCGGAGGATTTCTGTTCTAAAGCCACTATTTCGGCTTTATCGACAGCCTCAACCAAAGGACGAGTGTCAGACTTCTGCACTTCCAGATCAGTAGTGATACTTTTTAATATAGGCACATTCATATCTGTATTCATCACGATACTCCTATATTTTAATCACTTTATTCATTACTACTAAACAACCGGGGCTTTCACACCCCGGTCATTATATCCCCTTATCTCAACAGAGACAGAGCATTCTGAGGTAATGCATTAGCCTGAGCCAACATGGCAGCACCCGCTTGTTGTAAGATCTGGGTTCTGGTCAGATTCGCAGTTTCAGTAGCAAAGTCAGCATCCATTACACGACTTTTCGCAGCCGCAAGACTTTCAACATTAGCTTCCAGGAAGCGCTGCTTCGACTCAAGACGGTTAACCGACGCACCGAAGTCAGCACGGGCAGCAACAACAGAATCCAGGACAGCTTGAACAGTACCCGATGTAACGTCAGCAACGGCTGCACCGCCAACGGTTACACCTTCGATAGTTACACCTGTATCATTAATGATATTGCCATTAAAATCAGCATCGAACTGTTCATTAATTTCTGTAACCAGCTCCGCAATTTCAGCATCAATTTCAGCAGAAGTGCCTCCGTAAATACCATCATCTCTTTGTTTTTGCAGTTCTAAAATTCGTTGCAGACCGTTTTGACTTTCTTTTAATGCTGCTTCACCCGTCTGGGCATATGAAATCGCGTCACCAACGTTTCGAATCGCCATGGCATCCTGGCGCATCTGTGTTTCAAAGCTAGCAGCCAAACCCAAGCCTGCCGCATCGTCTTGAGCACGGTTAATACGCAAACCTGAAGATAAACGCTCTAATGAAGTAGCCATTGCTCTTTGAGAGGTATTCAGGTTTCTCTGGGCATTCATAGCCATGAGATTGGTGTTAATAATTTGTGGCATTTTATATCTCCTTTGACCATACATAACCGGTTGGTTTTGATGTGGTCTAAACTTGCGGATATGCTGGGCCGACCCCTACATTTACCGCTTACACCCAACTTAACGACTGGAGTAGAAAAAACTTTAGTACTTTCATTCTCAAAATTGAACTATTATTCTAAAGTCAATTCATGCAGACTGTAACAGGTTGATTTAACAACAATAATAGCCAGTATAATTAAAGGATTCGAAATGGATATTAATACCCGAAAAGACGAAAAAGTCTTAAACAAAGAGAATATCATTCATTTTCCAGAAGGCTTGATTGGCTTTGAATCACTGAAAGATTACAACGTTTTGAGCAGTGAAACTGAAAAAGATTTGCACTGGCTGCAACCTGCAGAAGCCCCTGATATCGAATTTGCAGTGACTTTTCCGCAAATTTTCCAGATTAACTATGAACTCACTTTAACTGATGACGAAGAAAAGTTACTCAAGATTGAGGATGGCGACGAACTGATTGTTTTGGTTACCTTATCCAAGAAAACGAAAGCGCGAGAAAATGAAACACTGCTCAATGCCAACTTTATTGCTCCAATTATTATCAATTTTAACAAACAATTGGGATTTCAAAAAATTCTGACTCAGGAAAAAAATCCTATCACAATCACCATGAAAGGCTGAAAACAACTGACGAAGTTAAAAAGCTTTCATCTCATCTGAAAGAAAATAGTTATTAATCAGAATCCCCCAGTCAAAAAACCGGCAATAAACTGCCAACTCCCTGCATATTCAGCGGCAGCCATTTGCCACCATGTTTAATCAAGACGCTTTTTTCTTAATTTTCAAATAAATACAACACCACTCTCAGTTTAAACCTCAGAAAACCTAAAGTTGGCACCTTATCTGCATATTCCTTCGTGAAGCGTGCTGGGGCATAAACCTGGCGCAATAGCTATCTGGAATAAGAGGAGAATTGCAATGCCCCAGATTATCAATACCAATGTAATGTCACTCAATTCACAGCGTGCATTGAACATGTCACAAAAAAGC
>JABDQZ010000293.1 GCA_013041975.1 Gammaproteobacteria bacterium | reverse complement strand
GTACTAAAATTTTATCTTTAAGCATTTATATCTATTATTTCAGCGCTACATTCCTGACCACCTGTTGGATCAACACCACCAAACTCACGAAGCCGCTGAAAGAACTCATCATGCTGGATATAGTGGGTCCCATCACAGGAAAAGTTCATCCCAATCATGCCATTCAGTCGATTCATTGAAGCGCTTCGAAGATATATTTGCGCATCCGAAAGCCTTAGGCGCTTGAATTCATCGAGAGCCATGTTGATTTGATGCTGCTCGACACTGGGTTGACGCCCCTCGTATGACAAGCTGGGAAAGCCATCAAGGAAACCCGGGGTTAACACCTCTTCTTTTACATAAACCTTGTAATTAAAAGGATCATCATAAAACCAGCAGGTTAATTGTGATGATGAATAATGCGCTTTTACCTGAAAAGCGCCTTTGCTTGTCAGTAATGCATACATCAATCTGTGTACTTTATCGAGGTTTTCATCAAACAAGCTTTGTCTGCGAGATTGTTGAAATAAAAATTCTCGTACCGACGGATCACCTTTCACTTGTAACCATTTTTGAGGCATCAAATTTCTCCCGAAAAATTTTAGCGTTATTTCATGAAAGATTGACTAAGCATCGAACGCATGTTGCTGAGCTTGTAATTGAAGCTGTAAAGCCAGCTCCTCTGGTAACCCAAGTAATGAGGCTAAACTGTTCAACCATTGCTTTTCTGCCGGATGACCTGCATCAATCACCATGCTTGATACGAGGTAAAGCTCGGTTTTCTGTTCCATTGTATGAGCCCCGCTGGCAATTTCTTCGATCGATACCGGGTGTCTGATAAGATCAAAAACCATTGCCTTTGTTTCAGTCGAAAGGTCCATCTGGTCAATTGATGTGTAAATATTTTTTTGCTCCTGTGCGTCAATATGACCATCTGCCCTGGCAGCGCCAATCATGCCTTTGATCAGGGTCAATTGATAATCAGATGACATGATTTCAGGTGATGTGAAACTGTTTTGAGAAACCGGCGCTTGAACATTTTGTCCTGCTTGCCAGTTTTTATAAGCCTTATAGGCCAATCCTCCAAGTAAGGCGGCACCGCCATAGGTTACTGCTGTGCCGGCAACTTTACGGGCAGATTTGTTGGTCATGATCAGCGACATAATGCCACCGGCTACCGCACCTCCAGCAAGACCACCAGGTAACTGGCTGGTGATTTTCCCTAAGGTATCCGACATACTATTGACACTAGCAGTCTCATTCTCAGTGTTGCCCGAAAACTGGTTAAGTAATGCTTTCATGTTCATGGGTATCTCCTAGGAATATTCGTACAGACCATTTATGAACAGGTCAGTTTTAGATTTGTTAGGGACGTAAAGACGCCTTTTTTTATCTTGTAACCTGGTCAAACGACGGTTTACGGTCCGGCTGGCACGATCCATGGCTCTGAAGATTGCAACATACAAGTCTGACTGCACATCATCGATAATAATTTCGTTTAACCTGGGTAAAGCCACAGTGACCTTGCAGCGTTTATCCACACCGCCTCTTGGCCCGTTAACATCGCTCAGCCGCACTGTGATTCGCTGAATTTGATTGTAGCGAGAGCTGAACAGGTAATTTATGCGGTCCTTAACATATGACAGCATGGAATCTGTCACACTGAAATCTCTCGCCTGAATAGAAACTTTCATTAATTTCTCCTTGATTGTGGTTCGTACAACCAAGGATAGATATCAATGCCGATGAAAAAATCAGAAAAAAACAGGTTTTTATTCGAAAAAACCGAACTGGTCTTTGCCGGTTTATTTATCATGCAGGTTTTCTTATTATTCGAAAAATTCGATGTAATAACATTAATGATTCGATTATTTTTTACCCTCTATTACTGTCCTAATAATACAAAACTCGTACACCCCTATTTAACTTATTAAATTATAGGAGCCAGCAACATGAACAGGTTTAAAAACATTCTTTACGTCAGTGATGGTAGATCCGATACATGTTCCGCTATTAAAAGGGCCATAGTTTTAGCTGAGAACAATCATGCAAGGCTAACGGTAGTCGATGTGATTGATCATGTTAATGAGGATGAAAAAATCCTTGAGCGGTTTGGAGTCAGTCTTGACAGGCTGTTGCACGACCATCGCCTGAATGAACTTGAAAACTTGATTGAACCTTATCAAAAAGAGAACCAGATCATTTACACCCGCGTGTTGATGGGACCGGCTTTCGCCGAAATTATCCAAATGGTTATGCAAGGTGGTTATGACCTGGTAATTAAGGCATCAAGCCCCCCTGTAAACCTGGAGGAGCATCTTCTGGGTAGCACAGACATGCACCTGCTAAGGAAATGTCCGTCTCCCGTATGGATTGATCGCCCTGGCAAAACCATTCCCTATAAAAATATTCTTGCCGCTGTGGATCCCCTGGGCGATGAGGGTGCTGCTCATAATATTATGCAACTGGCAACTTCTTTGGCTGAACGTGAAAAAGCACAATTGCAGGTTGTTCATGCCTGGCAGTTTTACGGGGAGTCCATGATTCGCAATGGCCGGGCAAAACTCGCGGCAGAGGAAGCAGATGCATTGGTCGACGGTGAATATGAACGTCGTGTGAGCAAGTTAAATACCCTACTTAATAAGTATGGACTGAGTACCAATGATGATAATGTACATCTTGTCAAAGGCCAGGCTGTACCGAGTATTCTGCAGGCAAGCGAATCAGCCGATCTCATTGTCATGGGCACCATAGGGCGTATTGGTGTTCCCGGATTTTTCATTGGTAATACCGCAGAAGAAGTTATGCAGATGACCCAGGCTTCTATTCTGGCGGTAAAACCTGAAGGTTATATTTCTCCGCTGGCACAAGCAGCGCAGGCTGCCTGAATTGCATCGTGAAGATAGATCCAAAGCTGAGGATTAAATATGTCTAACCAACAGGCCATCAAAGGTCCGGGGAGTAGTTTCAATTATATTGCTTTAAGTCTGATTCCGTTCTCCTTGTTTGTCGCGCTAATTGTTGGGCTGGTGCAGTTTCCGTTGCCGTGGCAATGGTCTCAACCCTGGGTTAGCAGCCTGGATATTGCACTGGCGTTTCGAGTTGATGCATTCAGCATGCTGATGCTCATGCTAATCACGGGCATTGGTACAATGGTGTTTATCTATGGCTCGGGTTATCTATCACATACACCGGGTAAACACCGAATCTTTTTCGTACTGATCATTTTCATGATGGCAATGATCGGTGCAGTGACAGCTGACGATGTCATTCTGTTTTTTGTTTTCTGGGAACTGACGAGTATTACCTCATTTTTACTGGTCGGTTTTAACCATGCCAGTTCAGATGCCAGGGATTCTGCGCGTCAGGCATTGTTTGTGACCATGGCTGGCGGCATAGCCTTACTGGCAGGATTGCTGCTGCTTAGTGATATGGCAGGAACCTGGTCACTCTCCGGTATTGTGGCAGCTGCCCCGACGTACATGGATGATCCACGCCTGTCTTATGCCATTATTCTGGTATTGATTGGTGCTTTTACCAAGTCAGCACAGTTTCCATTTCATTTCTGGTTACCCAATGCCATGTCTGCACCGACGCCGGTAAGTGCTTATTTGCATTCTGCCACCATGGTCAAGCTGGGGATTTACCTGATGGCGCGACTGGATCCGGCTTTTAACGAGTTGCTGTTATGGGAACTTTTGTTAATTGGCGCTGGTGCAATTACTGCGGTATGGGCAGCCGTACTGGCACTGCGTGAAAGAGACCTGAAAAGAATTCTTGCACGCAGTACCTTGTCTGCCCTGGGCACTTTAACCTTGTTAATCGGCCTGCCCAGTAGTAGTGCAGGTCTTGCGGTAATTGCTTTCCTTTTTGCCCATGCTGTCTACAAGGCACCGCTTTTCATGGTAGCTGGCAACATTGATCATGTTACAGGTACACGGCAAATCGATCACCTGATGGGTTTACGTCGGGTCATGCCGTGGACAGCCGCTGCTGCGATACTGGCAGGATTGTCTATGGCGGGACTGCCGATGGCTTTTGGTTTTGTTGCCAAGGATATTATGGCGGTTGCCAAGGAGCAGTCAGAGCTTGTTGAAATAGTGGGTTACGGCTTGCTGCTGGTTAATGCAGTGGCAATGGCGGTAGCAGCTGTTGCCGCTATCCGGGTATTCTGGGGACCACTGGAAAAGTCATTTGTCGGACTGCGTGAAGCAAACTGGCGTATGGTGATACCGCCATTAATGCTGGCAATCATTGGTGTTGAATTCGAACTGTTTCCAGACTTCATTGACCCGCTTTTATTAAGTGCAGCACAAAGTATTTCACCCTCATCTCAGCTTGTAGAAATCAGTACTTCGTATTCATTTCAGAATATGTTTTCGGCTACTGGTATTTCAGCCTTGATTGCCATTTTCCTGTTTTTAGCCTGGGATCGTATTCATGACAGGCTGGCGAGCATGCGCTGGCTTGATAATTTCGGTCCTGAAGCCAGTTATGAGGTTGTATTAACCACACTTAAAAAAACGGCCTCAATACATACACGGTTTTTACAGTCAGGCAGGCTTGATAAATATCTGTTATTGACCATCTCTGCACTGATTGCCATGTCATTTTATGTATTCTGGAATGCGCCAATACAAATGCCAGCATTCAATCATTGGCCGATGCACAGCTGGGCCTGGTTGGTTGCAGGTGGACTGATGAGCATAGGCGCCGTTGTAGCGGTCTTTTTACAAAACCGTTTGGCCCTGTTAATGGCAGTAGGCCTGATTGGATATGGATCAGCGATTCTGTTTTTGTTTGCAGGCGCACCTGACCTTGCATTTACGCAATTTACCGTTGAAACGGTTCTCGTGGTGATAGCAGCTACTGTTATACCTTTCTTTAAACATGCGCCTTACCGCGAAACACCCTGGAAACAACCGCTTAAACTATTGCTGGCACTGCTGGCTGGCGCAGGTACATTTATCTTGCTGATGAATTTGCAGGCAATTCCCGAAAACCGCGATCTGGCAAGTTGGTTTGCATCCAACAGTCTTCCTCAAGCCAATGGTCGAAACGTGGTTAATGTCATTATTGTTGATTTTCGTGCACTAGATACCCTCGGGGAAATTGCCGTTGTGGCTTTTTCATTGCTGGCTGCAAAACCACTGTTTACCCATATTTCTGCCAATCGGTCAGAAGCCGCATCGGGTTCAGTTCTACTTGAAAAACTGGCTGTACCTCTCTACTGGATGATGCTGACAGCGGCTCTATGGATATTGTTGAGAGGGCATAACGAGCCCGGCGGTGGATTTATTGGCGGCCTGGTCGCAGTCGCTGCGTCCAGTCAGTTAGCCATTCTTTATAACAGCCGGTTTGCAAGAAAGTACCAGTATTTAATGCCGAGCAAGCTGGCAATGCTTGGTATTGGCATGGCAATGGTTGCCGGTATGGCTGGTTTGATCACAGGTGAAGGCTTTTTAAGACATGTTGAAATTGCTGGTCTTTCAAGTGTCTTGCTCTTTGATCTGGGTGTTTTCCTGACAGTCTGGGGGAGCTTCACAGGTTATGTCTATTCACTTCTGGAGCGTCATGAACTACCGCTGGAAACCAGCGAGCAAGGAGGTATGAGCTAATGAGTTTAATATTGATCACGGTAATCAGCATCTGTGTATCAAGTGGTATTTTGCTATTACTGTCCAGGGAAGTATTCAAGATGATCATGGGCTTAGCTGTTTTAGGTACGGCCGCCAACCTGGTGGTTTTCACCGGTGGGCGTCCAGGCAGCCTGGTACCTGCAGTCATTGAACAGGGAAGTCAGACATTAATGACTAACGCGGCCAGTCCGTTACCACAGGCACTGGTGTTGACAGCTATCGTTATCGGCTTTGCCTTACTGTGTTTTGCCTTGATTCTGGCAGCAGCAGTTGCCAATCAACAGGACAATTCTGATGTGGCGAGCTATCGTGAAAATGAACCCTCAGGTAACGCAAAGGCGCAATCTGACAAGCCATCAGTGATGGAGATTGAGTCATGAGCCTGTTGATGCCATTTCTTCTGCCTATAGCGACGTCGCTTTTAAGTGTATTTATCAAAGGCCGGCTACTCATTGGAATAAACCTTATCAGCAGTTTTACCTTGCTGGCGTTAGCGTTGCAATTGCTGTTTGAAGTTGTTTCATCCGGACCTAAATCATTGATATTTGGAAACTGGCCTGTCCCCTATGGTATCGAGTTTTATGCTGACGGCTTGAGTGCATTACTGATCATATTAATTGCGCTGGTATCTGCCGTGGTCATGGTGTTTATGGTGCACTGGGAAAGAACTTCGGATAAATCCGCTTATTTTGCATTAGCGCAGTGCCTGGTCGCATCGGCAATAGCCGTCAGCCTTGCTGCGGACCTGTTTAATCTCTACGTCTGGTTTGAGCTGATGCTAATTGCTGTGCTGGGGTTAATGGTTTTAGGGAAAGGCCGTCAGCAAACAGAGGCGGCATTAAAGTATTTTGCTGTGAGTATGCTTGGTACGCTGATCATGCTTTCAGCTATTGGCATGATTCACGGAGCTGTTGGGCATTTGAATTTCAGTGCCCTGGCGGAGTTGGCTGCTTCTGAAGATACAGGTCATTACCTGACCCTTTATGGCGGTATGCTGTTACTGGCCCTGTTACTGAAAATTGGAGCATTTCCACTATTTGCCTGGTTGCCTGCCGCTTATCATGCACTACCAGCTCCATTGCTTGCATTGGTGGGTGGTTTGTTAACAAAGATTTCCGTTTATGTTTTGATGCGCATCAGTGGTCAGGTGCTGGATTACCAGTTGTACCATGAGGCAATAGGATGGCTGGCTGTCATTACCATGTTGAGTGGTGTACTGGGCGCGGCTTATCACTGGGATTTACGGCGTATTCTATCATTCCATATCGTCAGCCAGGTCGGCTTTCTGTTGCTGGGTGTAGCGCTGGCCTCACCGGCTGGCATGACAGGCACAGCCTTCTTTTTGTTTCACAATATTCTGGTTAAGGCCAACCTGTTTCTGATTGCAGGACTGATCTGGATGACGGCCGGCCATTATGATCTTCGCAAAATAGGAGGTCTATATCCTGCCCGACCATTACTTTCAGTTATTTTTCTTTTAAGTGCTCTGTCACTCGTTGGAGTGCCTCCTACCAGTGGTTTCTGGGGAAAGCTGCTAATCATTATGGAGACCTTTACGCAGGAAAAATATTTATGGGCGGCTGCGGCTTTAATTACCAGCATGCTGACACTGTATTCCATGAGTAAAATCTGGCTGGAAGGATTCTGGAAACCACACCCTGGCCAGTTAGTGAGTCTCGTCATACCCAAATCGACCTACATGGTTATGTTAATCATGTCTGTGCTCATCCTGATGATGGGATTAATGCCGGGACCATTGATAGATTTACTTCAGCTACAACAATGGCAACAAGGAGGGGCATTGTGAAAATAACCTTTGCCGTAATGATGTTGATAATCAACTTTATCAAGGCGGCTTTTTTGTCTGGCCTGGATACCGCAAAAGTTATCCTGTTTACAACTGCACATGGGCAGGATGGCCTTGCACGTATTTCCTATGGTGATTTAAATGAAAACACAGCCAGCTTGCTGGGTGCGATGATTACGCTCACACCGGGTACCACACTGATTGATATTGATACAGATCAGCACGAGCTGGTATTACATCTGCTCGTCATTGAAAGCCGGGAAGAGACAGTAAGAATAATCCAGCGTGATTTCTGTGATCATTTGAAAGTAATTAATGGAGTATTGTCATGAGTTTACTGATGATCATTGCCGTTTTATTGGGCATTAGTTCACTGGGCGGAATATACCGCCTGATCATGGGCCCATCCTTGACTGATCGTGTTATCGGACTGGACCTGTTGTTTGCAATAGCGATACTTTACTGTCTTCTTGCCGCATGGGTCAGTGAACGTACGGTCTATCTTGATGTGGCCATTGGGATCGCCTTGACAGGATTTGTAGCGACACTGGCCTGGTCTAATTTTATTCAGCTGCAAGCCAGACACCAGGCCGGGAGTTCATCATGATGATGATTACCGGTTTCTTTTTGATAGTTTCAATTGTCATTATGTTGATCGCTGCGGCAGGGATTTTGCGATTATCCAATGCATTAGCACGACAGCACGCTGCCACCAAGGCAGCAACACTCTCTGTCAGCCTGTTCATACTCGGCCTGTTGTTGCAGGTGATTGATCATGGCTGGGGCTGGGAATGGCTGGTGCGATTAGTGGCTTTACTGATGGTGTTATTGATTACACTTCCTCTGGCTGCTCATGCGCTCGGTCGCAGCGCGGTGATTGAAAGGACCATGAAAAAGGGAAAAAGTTTATAGCACAAAGCTCGAAAAATGCGATTATTGATAGGCCTGATTTCGAATTTTTTTTAGCTGTTTCATCTCTATTATCCTAGTTATAGAAATAGATGGAGTGGCAGATGAAATCTCTCGATGAAAATACAAAACGCCTGAGAATGCACCTTGATTTGTTATCTCAAATAGAGCCGACTGGCGTAAACTTCCTGACCTGCTACCTGGATACCAGCGGCAGTCGCTGGCAGACACAGGCAAGTTTCAGAAGCATGCAGTCGAGATACCGGCAGACACTCAGTG
>JABDQZ010000287.1 GCA_013041975.1 Gammaproteobacteria bacterium | reverse complement strand
TTGTTGGCCAAGAAACGGGCTTCTGACAGAAAGTCGTGGTTGCAGGAGAAGGGCAACCTGGCAGAAGTGTGATTATTGGTTATTTTTCCTACCCAGCAAAGGGTGGTCGGATATCAATGTGATGAACTGGACTGACATCGATAAACAACATATCTGGCACCCCTACAGTTCGATGAATTCGGAAGTACCGGTATTTGCTGTCGACTCAGCCGAAGGCGTGATGATCAAACTGGCAGATGGCAGAGAACTGGTCGACGGCATGTCATCCTGGTGGTGCGCAATTCATGGCTATAACCATCCGGTATTGAATCAGGCGATTAAAAAGCAGTTACAAAGCATGTCGCATATCATGTTCGGTGGGCTGACCCACGAGCCGGCCAATCAGCTTGCCAGGAAACTGGTTGAACTGACGCCTGATGGTCTCGAAACGGTTTTCTTCACGGATTCCGGGTCGGTTTCGGTGGAAGTCGCCATGAAAATGGCGTTGCAGTACTGGATTTCAAAGGATGATAAAAGTCGCACACAATTCATGACCATCCGTAGTGGCTATCATGGCGATACCTTCGCTGCTATGTCAGTGTGTGATCCTGATACCGGAATGCACAGCATCTTTGGTAATAATGTATTGATGAAGCAGGTGTTTGTCGATGCACCTGAGTCAGCATATGGACAGCCTTGTTCTAATCAAGAATTACAAAAACTTGAAACAGCATTTGAACAACACGCCGATAGTTCTGCCGCGTTTATCCTGGAGCCTGTTGTACAGGGTGCCGGGGGCATGCGTTTTTATTCACCTGGTTACCTGTTAAAAGTCAGGCAGTTGTGTGACCAATACGGCCTATTACTGATTGCAGATGAAATAGCCACCGGCTTTGGCAGAAGTGGCAAACTGTTTGCCTGTGAACATGCCGGCATATCGCCGGATATCATGTGTGTTGGCAAGGCATTGACCGGTGGCTATATGACATTGGCAGCAACTTTAACGACTACAGTGGTCAGTGAAACCATCAGCAACGGGGAGCCGGGCGTATTCATGCATGGCCCGACTTTTATGGCAAACCCCCTGGCCTGTGCCGTTGCCAATGCCAGTATTGATTTACTGCTGTCTTTGGACTGGCAGGATAAGATTATGCAAATCGAAAACTGGTTGCGCAATGGGCTGGCAGCCTGCCAGCAGCTGGAATCCGTCAGGGAAGTCAGAGTGCTGGGTGCGATTGGTGTTATTGAGTTACATGAACCGGTAGACATGGAACAGATACAGCCGGCTTTTGTAGATGCCGGAGTCTGGATCAGGCCATTTGGAAAGCTGGTTTACCTGATGCCACCCTATATAATTGATGAAGTACGACTTACAACATTAACCAATGCCATATTTTCTGTGCTGGATGAGAGGAGGGCGGCATAAAAATGAATACCAATTCATTAATCCTTACTTGTTTTTTGATGGTTATCAGCCTCGGTCTTACTGCGTCCCCGGATGGAGAAAAACTCTACCAGCAATATTGTGAATCCTGTCATCAAACCCATGGAGAGGGAGGCATCGGCTTACCACTTTCCAGTATCAAGATGGCTCATGTCTCTAATAATTACCTGGAAAATTCCATCAGGCTGGGTCGTCCGGGTCGCATCATGCCTGCTTACCCGGGAATGAGTGATGCACAGGTCCAGGCAATCATTCGCTACATTCGCAGTTGGTCAGACCAACCGGCAAAAATTTTTTCCAGCGAGACAATTGCCGGAGATTTAGCTAACGGAGAGCAGCACTACAAAAAACGCTGTGCCAAGTGTCATGCCAACGATGGCAGTGGTGAGGGTGATGGTACGGGTGTCACCAAGTCACGCAAGCGCAAGTTTCTTATCATGCCGGCAGCCATTAATAATTCCGGCTATCTTGAATCCGTCACCGATCAGGAAATTCGTGAAATCATTATTGCAGACCGTGATGATTCCAAAATGCCAACCATGCAAGGCAAGCTTACTGATCAGGAAATTAATGATGTCGTTGCCTATGTACGCAGCCTTAAGGTCGCCAAGCCTGCCTATGAAGAATACCTG
>JABDQZ010000286.1 GCA_013041975.1 Gammaproteobacteria bacterium | reverse complement strand
TCCTCTAGAACTGCCGGCACAACAATCATAAACGACTAGAGTGGTATCCAAAATGCCAATGTCCGATTTATTAATGAACGGCTTTGAACTGATGCTTCTTGGGATGGGCATCGTATTCACCTTCCTGATGATCCTTGTGGTCGCCTTGAATCTTATGTCCCGCATTGCTTTCCATTTTGATACCTCTGAAGAACAACCAACGGCAACACCTATTACCCGTACCATGGGTAAACCAGAAAACACAGCATTGATTGCAGTGATTTCAGCAGCAATCAGTCGCTACCGTTCAGCTAACACTCAACATTAACCAGTAGCCTTAACTTTATGATTAACAAAAAACTGTTAGTAACTGATGTCGTTCTGCGTGACGCGCATCAGTCATTGCTTGCCACGCGCATGCGCATTGAAGACATGCTGCCAATCGCCGAGAAACTGGACAAAATCGGATTCTGGTCACTGGAAAGCTGGGGCGGAGCCACCTTTGATTCCTGTATTCGTTACCTTGGTGAAGATCCCTGGGAAAGATTGCGCCAGATGAAAAAGGCCATGCCCAATACCCAACAGCAGATGCTGTTGCGCGGGCAGAATATTCTGGGCTACCGCCACTATGCCGATGACGTTGTTGAAAAGTTTGTCGAGCGCGCCGCTGAAAACGGTATGGATGTTTTCCGCATCTTTGATGCGATGAATGATGTCAGAAACCTGGAAACGGCGGTCAAGGCGACACTTAAAGTCGACAAGCATGCCCAGGGAACCATTTCCTATACAGAAAGTCCGGTTCACACCGTAGATGCTTTTGTGGACATGGCCAGGAAAATGGAAGACATGGGCTGCCATTCTCTGTGTATAAAGGATATGGCCGGCCTGTTGCGTCCATTTGCAGCTGAAGAACTGGTTACCAAGCTTAAAGCCTCTTGCGATATACCCATTGCGCTGCATTCACATGCAACAACCGGTATGAGTGTAGCTACCCTGGTCAAGGCAGCTGAAGCGGGTGTTGACATGATTGACACTTCCATCTCATCAATGAGCATGACCTACGGTCATTCGCCTACTGAATCACTGGTTGCCATTTTCGATGGTACCGAGCGTGACACGGGTCTAGACATCAATGCGCTGGAAGAAATAGCCGCCTACTTCAGGGAAGTTCGCAAAAAATATGCAAAATTTGAAGGTGCTTTGAAAGGGATTGATTCACGCATTCTTGTCGCACAGGTACCCGGCGGCATGCTCACCAACATGGAAAACCAGTTAAGAGACCAGCAGGCTACAGACAAGCTTGATGATGTTCTGGCAGAAATTCCTGCTGTTCGTAAAGACCTCGGCTATATTCCGCTGGTTACACCAACTTCACAGATTGTAGGAACGCAAGCTGTCCTCAATGTAATGACGGGCGAACGTTATAAAAGTATCACGAAGGAAACCGCCGGGGTCCTGCGTGGTGAATATGGCGCATCTCCGGCACCGGTCAACGAAGAATTGCGGGCTACAGTAGTTGATGAAGATAACAAGATCATTGACTGCCGTCCCGCTGACCTGATTGAAGATGAATTCATCAGCCTGACAGCAGAGCTCAAAGGTCTGGCTGAAGAAAAAGGTATTTCACTGGCTGACGCGCTGGATGAAGATGTGTTGATTTACGCACAATTTCCTCAGGTAGGCCTCAAGTTCCTGGAAAACCGTAACAACCCTGATGCATTCGAGCCAGTACCGGGAACAGAGCCTGAACCAGCTGCCGTGCCTGCTCCTGCAGCAGCACCTGCTTCAGCAGGTGCGACTGAAGCCTACAATATTTCTGTTAACGGCCAGGCTTATCATGTCGTGGTTTCGCCAGAAGGTGTCGTTGAAAATGTAACTCCAGCGCCTGCCGCTTCACACACAGCAGCTCCGGCTGCCGCACCTGCCGCTGCTTCTAGAGATGTTCCAGCGCCTTTGGCAGGAAACATCTTTAAAATCAATGTCACGGTTGGTCAGCAAATCAACCAGGGTGATGTGATCATGGTGCTTGAAGCCATGAAGATGGAAACCGAGGTACGTGCATCTGAAGCCGGCACGGTTGCCGCCATCCTTGTCAAGGAAGGTGATGCGGTTCAGGTTGGCGAAGCTCTACTGAGATTGAACTGATATGGAAAGTGGTTTTATGAACCTTTGGCAGTCCATGGGGATTGCCAATCTGGAACTTGGCCAGGTTTTCATGATGCTGGTCGGGTGTGGGTTGATCTTTCTGGCAATTGCCAAAAAATTCGAGCCCCTCTTGCTGATACCCATTGGTTTCGGTGCCATTCTTAGTAATATCCCATTAGCTGGAATTGGTGGACCTGATGGTTTGCTGGGTATGGTTTATACTGTTGGCATCGAAACCGGTATTTTCCCGCTGTTAATCTTCATGGGAGTAGGAGCACTTACCGATTTCAGCGCCTTGATAGCCATGCCCAAAACCCTGCTATTGGGTGCCGCTGCTCAGTTTGGAATTTTTGTTACCCTGCTGGGTGCCTTGTTCCTGAATTACCTGCCTGGATTCGATTTCACACTGGCTGATGCTTCGGCAATTGCTATTATTGGTGGGGCTGATGGCCCTACTGCCATCTTTCTTGCATCCAGGCTGGCTCCAGACCTGCTTGGTGCTATTGCGGTTGCTGCCTATTCCTACATGGCGCTGGTGCCGATTATCCAGCCACCGATCATGCGAGCTCTGACTACTGCTGAAGAGCGTTCTGTCGTCATGTCCCAGCTCCGTCCAGTAAAAAAACTGGAAAAAATCCTGTTCCCATTTACAGTACTATTACTCTGCATTCTTTTCCTGCCTTCAGCTGCACCTCTGATTGGTATGTTTACTTTTGGCAACCTGTTGAGGGAAGCCGGTGTGGTTGACCGTCTAAGCAAGGCAGCACAAAACGAGATTATCAACATTGTCACAATATTCCTGGGTCTGGCTGTAGGCTCCAAGCTTTCAGCAGACAAGTTCCTGACGATAGAAACACTGGGTATTCTGGCATTGGGGGCTTTTGCATTCTGTGTTGGCACCGCTTCGGGCGTTATCATGGGTAAAATTATGTACCGCGTCAGTGGCGGCAAGGTTAACCCTTTGATTGGTGCTGCAGGGGTTTCTGCAGTACCCATGGCGGCCAGGGTGGTCAACAAGGTTGGTCTTGAAGCCAATCATCATAATTTCCTGTTAATGCATGCCATGGGACCAAATGTAGCAGGTGTTATCGGTTCAGCCATCGCTGCAGGTATTTTGTTGGCCATCGTAGGTAATTAATCACTGATTTTTAAGATTTTTTCTCTTGCGTTTATTAGTTGCCAGTAATATGATTGCGCGCTTATGTCTTTGACATTAAAAGATTGTGTTGATCCTTGGAAAGCCGCTGATAAAGCATTGGTGATTTCCGACAGTTTTCCATTGAAATCAATGGAAAGACTGGGTTCTGCATTATCCGGCACAAATGGTGAAATTACGGTTGATCTTCACTTTGATCGCGACGAGGAAAAGCAGGCTTTTCTGAGTGGTTCGGTCAAGGGGACGCTACAACTCAAATGTCAACGCTGCCTGCAGGATATGCAATTACCGGTAGACAGCCATTTTTCAATTGCCTTTTTAAAAGGTGCAATCAGAAATGATGGCGCGGATGAACCTTTATCGCAACGATACGATATCTTCGAAGTGGAAGATAATCGTGTCTGTTTAAAAGATGTCATAGAAGATGAGCTTTTGCTCTTGTTGCCTCAGGTTCCGATGCACACGGCCCCAGCCTGTGAAATTGAAACCGAGTTTGGTGACGAAACCGATGTGATCGAAGCAGAGGAAAAAGAAAATCCTTTTGCAATACTGGCCACATTGAAAACCGACAAATCTGATTAAAAACCTGGTTGTGGAGACTGGAAATGGCTGTTCAACAAAACCGTAAGACACCATCTAAAAGAGGCATGCGTCGTTCTCATGATGGTCTGAGTGCTGAAACTTTATCAATTGACCCGACATCTGGTGAGACCCATCTGCGTCATCATATTACTCCAGATGGTTTTTATCGTGGCAAGAAAGTTATCAATAAAAACGAAGATTAATTTTCGGAAACTGCCAAGTGGCCGAAAAAATCAGGATAGCACTTGATGCAATGGGCGGCGATAACGGCGTAAAAATCGTTGTCGCCGCTGCATTGGACTACCTTTCAAAAGATGCTTCAGTTTCCCTGGTTCTTTGTGGAGACGAAGAATCCATTAAATCCCATCTTCCAGGCAAGACCCCGGACGGTATTTCTATCGTGCATGCTACCCAGGAAGTCGCGATGGATGAATTGCCTTCAAAGGCACTGCGCAACAAAAAAGATTCATCGATGCGGGTTGCAATCAACCAGGTCAAGGAAGGTCATGCTGATGCCTGCGTAAGTGCCGGTAATACCGGAGCATTAATGGCTACAGCCCGTTTCGTTTTGAAAATGATCCCGGGTATAGAGCGACCAGCTATTATTACCCAGTTGCCCGGACTGGTTAACGACACCTGGGTGCTTGATCTGGGAGCCAATGTCGATTGTACGTCCGACCATCTGTTTCAGTTTGCTGTCATGGGATCAGAACTGTTGATTGCGACGGGCGAGCGTAAAACCCCCAAGGTCGGCCTGCTCAATATTGGCCAGGAAGAAATCAAGGGTAATGAGCAGGTCAAAAAGGCCAACGAATTACTCTCTGCTTCTGAACTGAATTACATCGGCTACGTAGAAGGTGATGACATTTATACTGGTGATGTCGACATTGTTGTCACCGACGGTTTTATTGGTAATGTTGCCCTCAAAAGCAGTGAAGGCGTGGCTAAAATGATCCGCCAGCGTCTCAAGGCTGCATTTACCCGCAGCCTGCTATCAAAACTGGCTGGCGTAATCGCCTATCCTGTATTAAAAACCTTCGCAAAAACCATCGACCCAAGACGCTATAATGGCGCCAGTCTGCTTGGCTTGAAAGGCATCGTCGTTAAAAGTCATGGTGGCGTTGATGCCCTGGCGTTTGAAAACGCCATTGCGGTTGCTAAAACCGAAGTACAAAGTGCAGTCACTGAACATATACAAGAAAAAATATCGTTACACATGAATAACGGGAAGGCTGACTAAAATGTATTCACGAGTCATTGGAACCGGCGGTTACCTGCCAGAAAAAATACTGACCAACCACGACCTTGAACATATTGTTGATACCAGTGATGAATGGATTACCGAGCGCACCGGCATCAAGAAACGTCATATTGCCGAAGATGACCAGACCACCTGCGACCTTGCAGAACAGGCTGCCCTGCGAGCCATTGAGGCATCAGGAAAAACGGCTGACCAGATAGACCTTATTGTTGTAGCGACAACGACCGCTGACAAGATATTTCCCAGTGTGGCCTGTCTTTTACAACAAAGACTGAATATCCATGGCTGTGCAGCATTTGATGTTCAGGCTGTCTGTACCGGTTTTATTTATGCCGTGGGTGTCGCCGACAATTTCATCAAGGCCGGCAGTGCAAAATGTGCCCTGGTGGTCGGTGCAGAAACCATGTCAAAAATTATTGACTGGTCTGACCGTAATACCTGCGTTCTGTTTGGCGATGGTGCAGGGGCAGTGATAATGGAAGCCTCTGAAGAACCCGGTGTGCTGTCCACGCATTTACACGCAGACGGCCAGTTTGAAAAACTGCTGCACGTACCAGCAGGTGTTTCCCATGAGCGCCATAAATTACTTGACGGCGAAGCCCACCTGCAGATGCGCGGAGCTGAAGTCTTCAAAATGGCTGTCACCACACTGGGTCGTATCGTCGATGAAACGCTTGAAGCTAACAATATGAAGAAAACCGATATTGATTGGTTGGTTCCACACCAGGCAAATATCAGAATCATTCAGGCTACAGCGCGAAAATTGCACATGAATATGGACCACGTGGTTGTTACTGTTGCCGAGCAGGGCAATACCTCTGCCGCTTCTGTTCCACTGGCACTTGATACCGCGGTCCGCGAAGGTAAAATCCAGAAAGGACAAACCGTATTAATGGAAGCTTTTGGTGGTGGTTTCACCTGGGGTTCCGTGCTGATGAAATACTGACAAAAGAAAAAAATAAACAGGACTTTTCTCAATGTCTCAAAAATATGCCGTTGTTTTCCCCGGCCAGGGCTCCCAATCCGTTGGTATGATGGCCGAATTGCATGATAATCAGCAGATCGTAAAAGATACTTTCTCTGAAGCCTCAGATGCACTTGGATTTGACCTGTGGAAAATGATCAAGGATGGGCCTGCGGAGTCATTAAACCAGACACATAATACCCAGCCTGCCATGCTTGCTTCCGGAATTTCCGTATGGCGCCTGATAAATGAATCAGGGGCAATAAAACCTGCAACACTTGCCGGCCACAGTCTGGGGGAATATTCAGCACTGGTAGCTTCAGGCGCAATAAAATTCGCAGATGCTGTCAAACTTGTTGCTGAACGCGGACGTCTCATGCAGGAGGCTGTACCAGAAGGCGAGGGTGCCATGGCCGCTATTCTCGGCCTGGAAGATGAGGTCGTAAGAGATATCTGCTCAAAAGCTGCAGGAACGGAAGTTGCCGAAGCCGTAAACTTTAATTCTCCCGGACAAGTCGTAATCGCAGGAAACAAGGCCGCCATTGAACGCGCCATGGAACTGGCAAAAGCAGCAGGAGCCAAAAGGGCGCTGCCATTACCGGTTAGCGCACCTTCAC
>JABDQZ010000278.1 GCA_013041975.1 Gammaproteobacteria bacterium | reverse complement strand
GGACAGGGCCCCCAGAAACTCAACGAATTTCTCAATGACGTCGATGATGTCAAAGCCAAATTTGAACAGTCGATCTTAAACACTGAAACTTCAGAAACCGGCAGATTTCAGGGAACATTTTCGTTGTCACGCCCAGACAAATTTCGCTGGGATTACACAGAGCCCCAACCCAAGGTAATTCTGGCCGATGGCGATACCGTGCATATTATCGAAGATGATCTCCAACAGGTGACCTACATTGCACAGAAAACTGCCCTGAAAGGCACACCTGCCGGCATCCTCATCAGCCAGAAGAATATCGATGACGAATTCGAAATCATCGATATCGGTGAAAGCCAGGGAATGGACTGGGTGGAACTGATCCCCCGTGATGAAGACAGCCAGTTCAGCCGAATCCTGATTGCCTTTCAGGCAGATGAACTGCGCCGTATGGAATTGTCTGACAAATTCGGGCAGATTACCCGTTTCCAGTTTTATGATGTCGAACGCAATCCTGAATTTGAAAAGGATCTTTTTGTTTTCAAACGACTCCAGGGATATGACCTGATTATGGGTGGCGGTGACTATTAATGCATATCGATTCGGTCGATGATCTGTTTTCCATGGCTGAAGATAACCGCTTTCAGCCATTGGCCGATCGTATGCGCCCGAAAACACTGGATGATTTCTTTGGGCAATCTCATGTGATTGGTGACAGCAAACCTCTGCGTGAAGCCATACTCAATGATCATCTGCATTCCATGATTCTGTGGGGACCACCGGGAACGGGTAAAACCACCCTGGCAAAACTTCTTGCCAATCATTCAGGTGCCTATTTTCATAGTCTTTCCGCAGTTCTCTCTGGAGTAAAAGATATTCGTGAGGCGGTAAGTGCAGCAAAGCGCATCAAATCAGAACAGGGTATTCAGACCATACTTTTTATCGATGAGGTTCATCGTTTTAACAAGTCACAGCAGGATGCCTTTCTGCCTCATGTTGAAGATGGCACGTTTGTTTTTGTTGGTGCAACCACCGAGAATCCATCTTTTGAGCTGAACAACGCACTGTTATCGAGGGCCAGAGTCTATACGCTGAAATCACTGTCCACTGTAGATCTTGTACAAATCTTGCACAAAGCATTAAACAGTGAGGAGCAGGGGATAGCGGATCGTAGCCTATCCATTGGAAATGAAGAGCTTTTACTCATAGCCCAGGCTGCAGATGGTGATGCGCGACGTGCATTGAGTTTGCTTGAAATTGCAGCCGATCTTTCTGAAGAAGGTGTTATCAGTAAAGACAAGGTTGTCGAAGTCGTTTCCGGTAGCCAGCGTCGATTTGATAACGGTGGCGATCTGTTTTACGAGCAGATATCTGCACTGCACAAATCAGTACGTGGTTCATCGCCTGATGCCTCTCTATACTGGCTTTGCCGTATGCTCGACGGTGGTTGTGATCCTTTGTACATCGCCCGTCGCGTGGTACGCATGGCATCAGAAGACATCGGCAATGCCGACCCCCGTGCCCTTGAAGTGGCATTAAATGCCTGGCAGGTTCAGGAACGCCTTGGAAGCCCCGAAGGAGAACTGGCGTTGGGGCAGGCCGTGGTTTACATGGCATGTGCCCCGAAAAGTAATGCAGCCTACATGGCATTTAAATCTGCCATGGCCGACGCCAGGGCGCAGTGTAGTCTTGATGTACCGGTTCTTTTGCGAAACGCACCCACAAAACTGATGAAAGAACTGGGTTACGGGCATGAGTATCGTTACGCTCATGACGAGCCTGAAGCATATGCTGCCGGTGAAACCTACTTCCCGGAGGAAATGGGCGAGCGTCAGTATTATCATCCGGTGTCCAGAGGCCTGGAAATAAAGATTGTCGAAAAGTTGGCACACTTGCGTTCACTGGATGAAAAAGCAGGAAAAGCCTAACCATGAAAACAGGGTCAACACGTTGAATCAGATACTGGCTATCGCGGCTGGGGGGGCATTGGGCGCCATATCCCGGTATGGTATGTCCACAGGTATCTATGCCGTACTGGGTCGAGGATTTCCTTACGGCACCCTGGCTGTCAATGTACTGGGCTCTTTGCTAATGGGCTTTTTCTATGTTTTCCTGATTGAAAGAATGACTGCATCCGTTGAACTCAGAGCCATTCTGCTCATTGGATTCCTGGGTTCATTCACCACTTTTTCCACTTTTTCCCTTGAGACATTGACACTGATCCAGCAGGCTGAAATGTTCAAAGCCATGTTGAATATTCTGTTAAGTGTTGTCGTTTGCCTGCTGGCAACCTGGGCAGGTTTCATAGTGGCGAGGCTTTTATGAACGAAGTAAGCATGGTCAGAATCTACCTGACCGAAGGACAACATCAGTTAAACGACTTAATGGCAAGACTGCATGATGATTACCGTGTCAAAGGAGTAACCGCTTTCCGTGGTATCGCCGGTTTCGGTCAATCTGGAACAATGCATTCGTCATCCCTGCTGGATGTCAGCCTTGACTTACCTATAGTACTTGAATTTTTCGACACACCTGAAAAAATACACGCCATTGTTCAGGATCTGGAAGACGACATAAAACCGGGGCATCTGGTGATGTGGTCAGCACAGACAACTTAATTTCACCGAGACTTTTCCATGCTTGACCCAAAACTTCTGCGCTCTGATCTCGAATCAGTTGCCGCCAAACTAAAACGCCGTGGCTTTGAACTGGATGTTGCTGCATTCTCCATGCTGGAGGAAAAACGTAAATCTCTGCAGGTAGAAACACAGAATCTTCAAAATGAACGCAATACACGCTCGAAGGGAATTGGCAAAGCCAAGGCCCAAGGCGAGGATATCCAGCCATTATTGGATGAAGTTGCTGCACTGGGTGACAAGCTCAAAACTTCTGAAGAAGCACTCAAGCTATTACAGGCCGAAATTGAGGAATTGACTCTGGGTATTCCCAATATTCCTCATGACACCGTGCCTGACGGTAAAAGCGAAGAAGATAACGTTGAACTTCGTCGTTGGGGTGATGTGCCTGAATTCGATTTTGAGCCCAAAGAGCATTTCGATGTCGCCGCAGGCAAGGGTATGGATTTTGAAACGGCTGCCAAGCTGACCGGTTCACGCTTTGTTGTGTTAACCGGAGCCATGGCTCGTTTGCAACGTGCGCTTGAGCAATTCATGCTCGATACGCATACCAGTGAGCATGACTATACGGAAACCTACGTGCCATTTATGGTCAACAAGGATTCCCTCTATGGCACAGGGCAGTTGCCAAAATTTGAAGAAGACCTGTTTGGTCTGACCGGAGATTCCGGTTACTACCTGATACCAACAGCGGAAGTACCGGTCACCAATCTGGTTAGGGATGTCATTGTTGATGACAAGGATATGCCCCGCAAATGGGTCGCTCACACACCTTGTTTCCGTAGTGAAGCCGGTAGTTACGGCAAGGATACGCGAGGCATGATTCGCCAGCATCAGTTTGAAAAAGTGGAACTGGTACAGGTTGTGAAACCCGAAGAATCACACCGGGCACTTGATCAGCTTACTGGTCATGCCGAAGTCATTTTACAGAAACTTGGCCTGGCGTATCGTATCGTCACGTTATGTGCCGGCGACATTGGCTTCTCTGCTGCCAAGACCTACGATATTGAAGTCTGGCTGCCAGGTCAGAACACTTACCGGGAAATTTCGTCATGCTCAAATTTCGAAGACTTTCAGGCAAGGCGTCTACAGGCCAGATGGCGTAACCCTGAAACCGGCAAACCAGAACTGGTACACACATTAAATGGTTCAGGTCTGGCTATTGGCCGCACGCTGGTTGCGGTCATCGAAAATTACCAGGATGCTGATGGCAATATTACAGTGCCCCAAGCACTTAGAGCCTACATGGGTGGTATTGATAAAATACAGGCAGGATAGAGAAGGCTAGTCAATCCCATTCCGGAAAATCATCGTCCTCGTATAAATCGATAACGTGGTAGTCCGGGTGTGCATGAAACTGGCTCTCAAGCGCCTGTTCCAGTAGTTCTTCATCATCATCGATGACTGAAGAATCCTGTTTTTCATACATCATTTTTCGTGGAGACATGCCCAAACTCCCGAATGGGTAATAATTACCTATTATTTTAGTAGGTTATTAATAAAATGCTATGTGGAAAATTCTCATATTCAAATAGTTTAAATAACTAACATGAATCTGCATCCTGAATATCGGGCAATAATCAGTTCTTTTTCTATACTAATTAAAATAACTAATGTTTCTACAGACGCATAACATGCGATAGCTGAGGTTCTTATGGCAACTCACTTACATAACGGTCATTCTTCGATATCGACCAAAAAGGATCGACTCAATAACGCCGCCAAAACTATTCAAAGGTACAAGGATGGTGGAATGAATGCTGCAAAAAGAACGGTAAACTGGTTTATCTCGTCTGATCATCACAAGACGATACTTAACTAGGAATAGAAACACTATTTTTACTGCATCAACTGAATCCTTTAGTTGATGAATTAAACTGTATTACCTATCCTGCTGTTCAAACTTCGAGTAAGCTCAGATTAATGGCTGAAATGGTAGGATAATAAAATGACCTGGAAAAAATCTTTCCATCAAGACCTGGTACTATTTTTTTTCATCTTCCTGTTAGCTTGTTCCGATGTCTTATCCAGGCCTGTTCAGAGTAGTGATTACCCTGATACAAATTTTTCAAGATTGCTGGCCTTCAACATGGGAGCGCCTGCTGGTTTATTTGGAAACGATGACGACTCGGGTCCATTAAGTGCTCTGGAATTTGCTCAATCAGTCAGAAAACAACACATCGAAGAATTTGAGGCTGCCCGCGAAGCCTATATAAAAGCACGCCATGACTATGATTGGTTTGCTGCTGAAAAAGCTGGTCGCAAAGCCAGGCTGATGGCTGAAGATAATAATGAGCCCTTCAATCTCGGGTTGGCTGATACATTACTCGGAACAGCTTTAGTACAACAAAGTCGTTTCAGCGAAGCTGAACCAATTCTTGTGCGTGCCCAGGAAACACTACAAAAGGAAAAAGGTACAAAAGACATCTATACCTTATGGGCTTCAGCTCGTCTGGCTGAAATTCGCTTGAAACAAGGCAGGCTTGCCGAGTCCCTGAAAATGGGTGAAAAGCTGCCTGATCGTGCAACAGGCAAAGCAAGCAAATCTGAATTGATCGCTGCATTGCAGGATGCCCGCTACTGGCCTGCTCAGGCAGCTCTCCAGCTTGGTCGCTTTGATAAAGCTGAAGCCATCATAGAGCTTATCCTGGAAGATACAAAAAATGATAAGCACAAGCTTGTCCTTCGGGAACGAGCCAAAGCTTTCCAGTTAGCTTCAGATTTTTACAAAGGAATCAATCAGGGAGAACTTGCCATATCTAACGCAAGGGACTCATTGAAGCTGCGTCGAAAATCAGATCCGCGATCAGGGTTTGAAGTTCAGGGCATGATCAGCCTGGCAAATAAATTACAAACTTTTGGCCGAGGTGATGAAGCGGAGAGCATAATCAAAGAGGCAGTTCGGCTAGCCAGGCAGTCAAAAAGTTCCGACCAGCTGACGTTGGGACGGGCCTTATTACTGCAAGCAATTCAAAAAGTGAAAAACAACAAGTCCGGTGATTCAGATAAAGACCTGAGTAAGGCGCTTGATATTTTTCGCGCTGCAAATGCCCGTGAAGAACTTGTAGTGGCCTCCCGCCAATTAGCCCGTTTCCGTGCTAACCAGGGCAATTCAAAACAAGCAATTAGTCTTTATCGGGAAGCACTGGATAACATCGATTATATGTTTGCAGCTACACGAGGCCTTGTTGAGGCTTCTCGCCAGTACTTTCTCGATATTTACATTCCCTACTATCATGAAGCGGTACGTTACCTGCTTAGCCTGGAAAATAAAAATGCAGGAAAGGAGTATGGTCGTCTGGCACTCGAAGCTGTTTCTCGTACCCAGAGCAGAATCTTTACCGAGTTGCTTCGCCAATCATTGGCTGGCCGAGAAACAAATGATCCCTCGTTTCGCAAACTGCTTGATAAACGCGAGACGAGCCAGCGTCGCTTTGATGGTTTTCAAGAGCGCCTGTTACGCCTGCCTTCAGATAAAAATGACCCGATGCTTTCCCGTCGTATCAATGCGATTGCCGAAGGTCTAAAAAATGGTGCCGAAAAAAGTCAGAAAACACTGGCCCAGTTAAACCAACGCTTATGGAGTGAGTACCCTCGATATATGGAACTTACCGAGCCTCGTCCAGTAACAGTTAAGGCTTTGCAAAATAAACATTTGCAGGATGATGAAACCTTGCTCGGTTATTACCTGCAGCCTAATCAGGTCGTTATATTTGTAATCGCAAAAAATCAATTTCTGGTGCGTGCAGTGACTCACGATGAAAATGAAATCAGCAGCAGGATAAAACGCGTACGCCGTGCCATGAATTTCGAATCGCTACTGGATCCTTCCGATCTTTACAGGCTCTACCAGTTATTGCTTGAACCGGTTGCTGACAACCTTCCTCAAAAGGGTAAATTGATCACGGTCGGGGATGGACCATTGCATGCCCTGCCTCTCGAAATGCTGGTTACCGAGTGGACAAAGAAAGACCAGGATAATTTTCGGTCAATAAAAAAACACCGCTCTGATTTCTATGCAAACCTGAAATATACAGCTGACAGGTGGAATTTTAGTTATATGCCGAGTTTTGCTGCATTTGTTGCTTTACGGGAAGCGGGAAAGCGTTTACCGACTTACAAGGAAAACATGGTTTCATTTGCAGATCCGGTATTTGACATGGGTTCTACTGCGCAAATGCAAGCTGGAAAAACACGCAGTGATATCCTGATTCGCCTGGAGGAAACCGCAAACGAAGCACGACAAATTGCAGGAATCATCGGTGGAGATTCTGATCTATTCATTCGGGATGCAGCACAGGAGTTTAGAGCCAAGGCTATTGACCATGGCGAAGCCCGTTATCTTCATTTCGCCACCCATGGGCTGTTAGGCGGACAATTTCTCCAGGTAAAAACAGAGATGGGCCAAACAACCTCAGTCGATACTAATATGCAATCCCGCTTGAATTCTGATACGCAACCAGCCCTGGTACTGTCACTGTCAGGTGATATGCGTGGTGAAGATGGCTTTCTTACCTTGTCAGATGTTATTGCGGACTTGAAAACTGACGCTGAACTTGTCGTACTTTCAGCATGTAATACGGCAGGTGAAGGAGGTGAACCGGGCGGCGGCGAAGGTTTTACCGGCATGACCAGGGCTTTTATGTATGCAGGTGCCAGTGGATTGTATGTTTCACATTGGAGTGTTGAAAGCAATGCAACACTCGACCTCATGCTCGAAGCTTTCAAACGCCTCAAAGAAAATATGACTCCTGTAGAAGCGCTTGCAGAGGCAAGGGCAGTGATCCGTCGCACACCGGGGCGTGGCAATCCGGTGTTTTGGGCGCCTTTTGTCTATTTGGGAAAGTAAAACCCCCACTAATTTCATTGTTTAGTGACTTTCACTTCTTGTCGAATCAGACTTACATTCAAGCGAGCGTTCCTGCCTGTTTGTATCAGACATAAAAAAACCGTCATAAAGAGACGGTTTTAGTCAATATGGCGGAGGAGGAGAGATTCGAACTCTCGGTGGGCTATTAACCCACGCCGGTTTTCAAGACCGGTGCATTCAACCGCTCTGCCACCCCTCCGAAGACGCGGGAATCATACCCTAATTCCTCTTGAAAACAAGTGTTTTGCCACAATAATTGGGTTTGAAACATGGTACAAGTCTGGTTATGATCAGACGGAACTATTTATATATACAGTTGTCTTTTAATACGATTCTAACTTTCATCATTAACGGAGAATCTCTACGATGAACAAAATGCAATATTCAGTAGCTGCACCAGCACAAAATGCAATGGCTACGAATAAAGTCATTAAAAACACTTTTGCGCTGCTATCGATGACACTGATTTTCAGTGCCGTTACCGCAGGACTTTCCATGGTCTTCAACTGGCCACATCCCGGCATGATATTGACTCTCGTCGGCTTCTTTGGCCTGTCATATCTGACAGCCAAAACAGCTAATTCTGCATGGGGGCTGTTGTCAGTATTTGCTTTGACTGGTTTCATGGGTCTTACAATTGGTCCGGTGATTAACATGTACCTGAATGCCTTTTCCAATGGTCACGAACTGGTCATGCTGGCCATGGGTGGTACAGGTGTTATTTTCCTGGGTCTTTCTGGTTATGCCCTGACTACCCGCAAGGATTTCAGCTTCATGGGTGGTTTCCTCATAGTCGGTGTTCTGGTGGCTTTCCTGGCTGGCCTTGGTGCAGTCATCTTTAATATTCCTGGACTGTCACTGGCGGTTTCTGCAATGTTCGTGCTGTTGATGTCTGGTATGATCCTGTACGAAGTCAGCAATCTCGTCCACGGTGGTGAAACCAACTACATTATGGCCACTGTCAGCCTGTATGTTTCAATTTATAACCTGTTTCTCAGCCTGTTGCATCTGCTGGGTGCCTTCGCAGGTGACGACTGACTGAACTGAATTAATATAATTCATTTTAAAGCCCGCTTCTTGCGGGCTTTTTTGATTGTTGGTTATAGTAGTCATTATGTTACGTTTCCTGTCCGGACTGTTATTGTGCCTGTTTTCTGTTTCATTGCAGGCTTCCTGTTTACAGGAAAACCTATCAGAACAGCAGAATTTCGCAGTTTGCCAGCAACTGGCTAATGACGGGGATGTTCTGGCTATCAATGCTGTGGCGTCAATGTATGAAAAGGGCGAAGGCGTCCATATAGATGCCATGCAGGCTTTCCGTTATTTTGAACGTTCTGCAAACCTGGGAAACGTATCAGGCCAGTATAATCT